>JAISZF010000217.1 GCA_031269415.1 Clostridiales bacterium | reverse complement strand
TCCGCGATAATGACGACGGGCTTGCCGGACGGTGTCCACGCCCTATCCAGCGCAGCCGCCAGAGCGTCAAAATCATGCCCGTTAACAGGCAGAACCTCGAATCCGAACGCCCGCCATTTATCCGCGAACGGCTCCAAAGGCATAACATCTTCGGTATACCCGTCTATCATCAGTTTGTTGCGATCCACAACCGGTATGACATTGTCCAGCTTAAAATGCGTGAGCGACATTGCCGCTTCCCAGACGGAACCCTCGCAGCATTCGCCGTCACCCATCAGGCAGACCGTTTTGAACGGCAGCTTTTGCAGCCGCGCGCCCAAGCCCATGCCTACTGCCATGGGCAGCCCGTGCCCCAGCGAACCCGCCGAAGCGTCTACGCCCGCAATCTTATTGCCGTCAGGGTGCATGGCGAACGGGGAACCGAAATGATTGAACGTCTTCAAGTCTTCCAAGGGGAAGAACCCACGCATGGCTAACACGGGAATAAGCCCGGCGGCCGCGTGCCCCTTGCTCAGGATAAAGCGATCGCGGTTTGGATCCTCCGACCGCTTTGGATCGACATTCAAATATTTAAAATACAGTATGGTCAGGATATCCGCGATACTCAACGACCCGCCCACATGAGCGCCTCCGGAATACATCATAACGTCAATGATATTGAGTCTCAGCGTTTTCGCGGTGTCGGTCAGACGGATCTTATCTTCGTTTGATAGAGCCATTATTTCCCCTCGCTTTCAGATTTTGCCCTGTTTAACCGCTTCCAGCGCGTCGGCGGCGATCTCGATTGTTTTATCCACGTCCGCCTCGGTCAGCGCGGCGTTGATAAAATGATTATGATGGCTTGTAAAGAAAACGCCGCGCCGCACACAAGCCGCGATCCATTTCTGGTGCAGCATCAGTGAGTCGTCGTCCGCCAGCCTCAGGTAAAAGAGCGCCGGTTCACCCGAAACGACGAGATGAAACCCTAACGAATCCGCGGCATGTTTCAACCCGTTCGTGAGCCGCAGCCCCAAACGCCTGAACAGTTCCGGCGCGTCCAGTTCTTTCAGTTTGTTTATCGTCGCGATCCCCGCGGCGAACGGAACCGCGCTCATCCAGTAACTGCCGGTATACGAAATACTGCTGACCGAATCCTTCAGGGCCTCCGCGCCGCACAGCGCCGACATGTTATATCCGTTGGCCAGCGCCTTGCAGAAGCAGATCAAATCCGCCTTAAAGCCGTAATAATGATCCGAGCCTTTCAGATCCAGTCTGAAACCGGCGCGCACGTCGTCTATGATAAGCACAATGCCTTCCTTGTCGCAAAGCGCCCGGACATCCCGCCAAAAGCCTTCAGCGGGCAGCTCGTTGTCATAGAAATTGCCGTGCATATAGGGCTGCGCGATAATAGCCGCGATCTTCCCCCTATTCTCCGAAACGGCTTCCGCGAGCGCCGGATAATCGTTGAACTCCACATACAAATTGTTGCGCACGTCATCCTCCAGGACGCCCGGATAATCCAATTTCTGTGTCCATGGGGCCACGCCGTGGTAATACCCCTTAAAGAATATAATCTTTTTGCGCCGTGTGGCCGCCCTGGCGGTCATGACCGCCAGCGTGGTGACGTCTCCGCCGTTTTTGGCGAAAAATGCCCAGTCCGCGCACGCGACCGTGTCCACCAGAAGTTCCGCGAAGTCCACCATTATCGCGGACGGTATGGTAACGCAGTTCTCTTTTTTTAACTGATTAAGGGCGGCGGCGTCCACTGTCTCGTCACAGTATCCGAGTACATTCGGGCCGTAGCCGCACATATAATCAATATACTCATTGCTGTCGATGTCCCAGAATCGCGTGCCTTTTGCCCGGGACGAATAATACGGGAACGCCTCACGCGGTATGTAGCAGCCCTCGCTCGGCCCTTGGTGGCCGTATATGCCCGACGGTATTACTTTCAGAGCGCGCTCGAAAGCCTTTCCGCTGTTCGGATAATCATAAATCGGGAAACCCATCTTTCCGCCCCCTAACCTAAATATTGAGAAACTCGGTCTAAAATACGGTTAATATTGTCGATCATATTAACCATGCCGTACATTTTGACGCTGCCCGCGCATATGGCGGCCATTCCACTCTCTTCCCCGCGAAGCAGGCGGCCCGCCGCGTTCAAATCGGCGAATTCCATGATTGCCCTCGGCTTTTCACAGGGTTTCTTAACCGTGGTCAGCCGGTGACCGCGAACCTGAATAGTTACCCCGGTTTCCCCGGCGATGTTAACGGCAATGTCTCCGTCGGGGATCTGAGCGGCGCTGAACGCTCCGCTTCTATCGTGATTAGCGACTTGCGAAACAGCCGCCGAAGCCGTATAGAGCGTAAGCAGAGTATTTATCCTGGCAAACGCGGGATTCTTGAGATCCCCGGGAGACGGTTTCAGGTATTTAACAAGCAGTTTGGTAAGCGGATCGAATTTCATCAACAGGAATGGAAGTTTGGTAAATCCTTTTGACGGGATGGGCACGGCTTTGCCGTCTATAAGCGCGTTGAAACGCTCCGCGCCGCCAAACGGCAGCTTTATATCGGGATTCTCGCATCCCACTGAAAGCGCGCAGCGCCCGCCGCCAAACGCGAGAACCGCCGCCGGCCCGCCTTTTACGGAGAACCCTACCGCGACGGAGTCCTTCCGGATCATATCTTTCGCCTCCGGAACCAGTTCGCACAGGTTCTCTAAAGCCCCAAGAACAGCGAACAGATTGACATACGCCAAGGTTTTCTGGCTGATTGTCGTTAGCATTTTCCTCCCCTTTCATATAAATGGTATGGAAATTTTTATAATTTCATTATACTTTGCGCGAAGCGGATTTACAATCGGGAAAAGGAAATTACGGTGAGTGGAATAGTTTTCACGGAAAAATTGTGCGGTGAGATAAAAACTAAACGCGGAGCAATCCAAAAAACTTAATAAAAAGCCTTCCGTAACGGAAGGCTTTTTATTAAATAATTTCGGTCTATTCAAACTCCACGATCGTAACCCCGTCTTCACCCTCGCCGAACCTGCCCAGCCGGTAAGACTTCACATGCGGGCGGTTTTTCAGCATACTCTGAACCGCCGATCGCAAAACACCCGTCCCTTTGCCATGAATCAAGGTCACTTGCGTCAGCCCGGACAGATAGGCGTTATCCAAATATTTGTCTGCCGCGCCTGTGCCTTCCTCAACATTCATTCCGCGGATATCCAATTCCAATGAAATGCCCTTGCCCGCCGAAGCCTTAATGTTTTTCAGGCCCGCCGATGATTCGGGCTTGCTCTTGGGCTTGCTTTCGTCTAAAGACAAATGGGATATATTGACCTTTATCTTCATAATACCCGATTGCACCATAACCTCGCCGTTGGCGTCCGGCCCGCTGATTACGGAGCCGCTCTGATTAACGCTGTGAATAAACACCCGATCGCCGTTTTTCAGACGAGCGGGCAAAGGCCGCAGATTCCTGCCCTCGCGCGCGGATTCTACCTCGCTGTCCATCTCGGCTGTCTTATCGCGCAGTTCCTGCCTTACAGCCTCCGACTCCTTTTGCGAAACACGCAATTGCTTCTGGTACTCTTTCAGCAGGCGATCAGCTTCGTCCTTAGCCAGCCGCATGGTTTTTCGCGCTTCCTCTTTGGCGTCCAGCAGGATCTTCTCGCGCTGCTCGGCAAGTTTGGTCTGCTGCGTCTCGAATTGCTTTTTGAGTGTCTCAGCTTCGCGACGGTACGCTTCGGCGCGTTCCTGCTCCAACTCCACCGTGCGCTTGCTGATCTCCAAATCCGATATAACGTCCTCAAAACGGATATCCTCATGCGATAGTATTTCTCTCGCGCTGTTGATTATATGATCGGGTAGGCCGAGCCTTCGTGAAATGGCGAACGCGTTCGACTTGCCCGGTATGCCAATCAGGAGTTTATACGTAGGCCGCAGGGTTTCCACGTTGAATTCGCAGGACGCGTTTTCCACTCCTTCCGTGGAAAGGGCGTAGACTTTAAGCTCGCTGTAATGCGTGGTAACAGCCGTGCGGATCTTCCGCTCACGCGTATAATCCAAGATAGCCGTGGCCAGCGCCGCGCCTTCGGTCGGATCGGTGCCGGCCCCCAATTCGTCGAGCAGCACAAGGGAATTCGCGCTCACATTCGAGAGTATGCCCACAATATTGCTCATGTGAGAGGAAAAGGTGCTGAGGCTCTGCTCGATAGACTGCTCGTCGCCGATATCCGCGAATATATCGTCAAACACCGCCAGTTCGGAATGATCAAACGCGGGGATATGCAGCCCCGCCTGCCCCATGAGGCAAAACAGGCCGACAGTTTTCAGCGCGACCGTCTTTCCGCCGGTGTTCGGCCCTGTGATTAACAGGACAGTGAAATCCTTTCCGAGCCAGATGTCTGTCGGGACGACAGTTTCAGGCTGGAGTAGGGGATGCCTGCCTTTTTTTATATTTATGAAGCCCTGTTCGTTATATTCGGGTTCCGCGGCTTTCATGGACAGTGATAATTCGCCCTTGGCGAAGGCGAAATCCAAATCGGTAAGCAGGTCGATATCCACAAAGAGGGTTTCGCTTTCTTCGGCCACCGCGGCGGACAACCGCCTTAAAATGGCGTCTATTTCGTCCCTTTCATCGGATCTCAGTTCCTTTATCCGGTTATTGAGCTGTACGACAGCCATGGGTTCCATGAATACCGTCGCCCCGGTGGAGGACTGATCGTGCGCGATACCGTTGAAACTGGTCCGATATTCCTGTTTTACCGGCACGCAGTACCGATCCTCGCGTATGGTGATTACCGCGTCCTGCAGCATGTTTTTATACGCCTGCGATCGGATTACATTGTTGAGCTGCTCGCGGACGCGATCATTTGCGACTTTTATACCCCGCCTTATTTCGGAGAGTTTTTGACTGGCCTCGTCGGAGATTTCTTCCGCGTTTATTACGCAGCGGCTGATCTCTTTCTCCAGCGCGGCCGGGACTGATACGGCGGAAAAAATAGGGTCGAGTAGGGGAGACGCGTTGGCCGGCCCGGCGGCGTTCACGCGCGCTGCATCCACATGATCTGATAAAACACTGGAATGCGCGCTTTTATGGTATTGCGCCGCCTTGCGGCATACATAGATAAAGTCGCTGGTGTTCAGCAGTTCCTCTATAGACAGCGTGCCTCCGGCTTTCGCCCTTTTCAGGCTTTCGCGGATATCCTTGATTCCGCCCAGGGGCAGCGAGCCTTTTCGCGTTATAAGCTGGGCGCTTTCCGACGTTTCCCGCTGAGCGCGTTTTATTTCCATTATGTCGTCCATAGGCGTCAGCTTTTCGGTTTTCTCCTTGCCCATCGGCGAAACGGCTTTGGCTGTTAAACGCTTTATTATTTTATCAAATTCCAATACGTGAAGAGATTTGGCGTTCATGAAGTCCTCCTTGTCCCCCTCTGCTTTTTGCGCAATTATAACATGGGGTGAAAATTTTGACAAACGGTATACTACTGATTATAATAAAGCAATTATAAGCGAGGTGTCATCGATTGAAAGAAAAATTGGAACAGATAAAAGTCTCCGCGCTTCGGAGCCTAGAGAACATCGACAGCCTGCCCGCGCTGGAGGAACTCAGGCTTGGCCTGATGGGCAAAAAGGGCGAACTGACACAGATCCTGAAAGGCATGGGGGCGCTTAAGCCGGAGGAGAGACCGGCGGCGGGCCAGATGGTCAACCAAGCCCGGCAAGCTATAGAGGATATGTTAAGCACGGCCAGAAAACGTATAACGCGGAAAGAACAGGACGCCCGGCTCGCCGCCGAGGCTCTGGATGTGACCATGCCGGGCGCTCGCCGCGCTGTGGGCCACAGACATCCTATGTCTATCGTACTCGGCGAACTCGCCGATATGTTCCTGGGGATGGGCTATGAGATAGCCGAAGGCCCTGATGTGGAAACCGATTACTATAATTTTGAGGCGCTTAACATACCCGCCAATCATCCCGCTAAAGACGAGCAGGACACATTTTACGCGGAAGGCGGCCTGGTGCTGCGTACGCAGACCTCAAGCGTGCAGATCAGAACCATGGAGCGAAAAAAACCGCCTATCAAAATAATCGCGCCGGGCACGGTGTATCGCTCGGATCAGGTTGACGCCACGCATTCCCCGGTATTCCATCAACTGGAAGGCCTGGTTGTGGATCACAATATTACAATGGGCGATTTGAAAGGCGCGTTGGAACTCTTCGCGTCCGAGTTATTCGGCGGCGATATAAAAACTCGTTTCCGCCCGCATCATTTCCCGTTTACCGAACCCAGCGCCGAGATGGATGTATCCTGTTTCTCCTGCGGCGGCAAGGGCTGCCGCGTATGTAAAGAGAGCGGATGGATTGAGCTGCTGGGCTGCGGCATGGTGCATCCGAGGGTACTGGAAATGGGCGGAATAGATCCCGTCGAGTATTCGGGCTTCGCGTTCGGCATAGGGCTGGATCGCATAGCCATGCAGCGTTTCGGCATTTCCGATATGCGGCTGCTGTTTGAAAACGACGTCAGATTCTTAAGGCAGTTCTAATTTGCGCGAATGTGGATAGAAACAAATTGAAAGAGGGACATTTATGGACGTACCTGTTTCCTGGCTGAAAAGCCTGGTGAATTATAACGCCGATACTAGGCGTTTCATAGAGGATATTACCCTGACCGGCACAAAGGTGGAATCCGTCAAAACATTCGGGGCGGATCTATCGGGCATTGTCACGGGCAGGATATTGACTGTGGAGAAGCATGGAAATTCCGATCGCCTGCTGATATGCAAGGTGGACGTTGGGGATGGCGTGGTTCAGATTGTAACCGGCGCGGGTAATGTGTACGCGGGCGCGGTGGTTCCGATTGTGTTAAACAACGGGACAATCTCCGGAGGGCAGAGGATAAAGACGGGCAAACTGCGCGGGGAACTCTCCGAGGGCATGATGTGCTCCATTGAGGAACTGGGTTATTCCCGCCAGGAATACCCCGAATCGCCGGAGGACGGCATATATATCTTCAGCAAGGAGGACTCGGCTAAATATCCGCCGGGTTCCGACGCGCGCGAAGCGCTGGGCCTCTTGGATGAGGCGATTGAGTTTGAGATAACCTCCAACAGGCCGGACTGCTATTCAGTTCTGGGCATCGCCCGCGAAGCCGCCGCCACATACAATCTGCCTTTTGATTTACCCGAAATAACCGTAAAGGAAGAAGCGGAAAGCGATATACATTCGATGATCTCCGTCTCTATTGAGAATCCGGAGTTATGCCCCAGGTATATCGCGCGCGTGGTCAAAGACGTAAAAATCGGCCCGTCGCCGCTGTGGATGCGGCGGAGGCTTATAGCTTCCGGGCTTCGGCCTATCAACAATATAGTGGATATCACCAATTATGTAATGCTGGAATACGGTCAGCCAATGCACGCGTTTGACATAGATAATATCGCGGAGAGAAGGATCATTGTCCGTAACGCGAGGGAGAACGAAACATTTACGACGCTGGATGGCGCCGCCCGCCGGTTGGATCCGTCCATGCTGGTAATAGCGGATCCGCAAAAGGCGGTGGCCATAGCCGGTGTGATGGGCGGAGAAAACTCCAAGGTCACGGAGGGCGCTTCGGCGGTACTGTTTGAGTCCGCCAATTTCAACGGAACCAACATCAGGCTTACGTCTAAAAAATTGGGACTGCGAACGGACGCTTCGAGTAAATATGAAAAAGGGCTGGATCCCAGCCTGGCGTATGACGCGGTTAACAGGGCTGTTTCCCTGGTGGAGGAATTGGGATGCGGCAAGGTCGTCAAGGGTATGGAAGACTGTTACCCGTATCCGTATGAAAATTGGACCATCTCGTTTTATCCGTCACGGATTAACGCCTTATTGGGGACGGATATCCCGCCCGATGAGATGCGAGGTTATCTGGCGCGCGTTGGGGTGAGGGCTTGGCGCGCGGACGAGGGCGATCAGTACTGGTTCGCGGAGATACCCACGTTCAGGCAGGATATTATGCGCGAGGCGGATATCGCGGAGGAAGTCGCGAGGCTGTACGGATATGGACGCATTAAATCCACAATTTCTTCCGGTTCGCCGACGATGGGGAAAAAGACGCGGAAACAGAATCTGGAGGATTTGCTGAAAAACCTCATGTCCGCCGAGGGTTTCGACGAGGCTATGACATATTCCTTTGAAAGCCCGAAGGTGTTTGATAAACTCAGGATTAATCCGAATGACAGACTGCGGGATACTGTGAAGATCCTCAATCCTTTGGGCGAGGACTACAGTATTATGCGCACATCCACAGTTAACAGCATGCTGACCAGTCTTTCGACCAACTATGGCAGACGCAATAAGCTGGTCAGGCTGTATGAAATGGCTAAGGTCTATTGGCCGCGCGGCGTGGGTGAATTCCCCGAGGAGATGGACACGCTGACGCTGGGCGCGTATGGGGAAATGGATTTTTACGCGCTGAAGGGCGTGATCGAGAGAATTTTGGACGCGTTGGGCGTTGCTGCGGAATATGAGTCTGTTAGGGATCTGGGCTATCTGCATCCCGGACGCGCCGCCGAGTTTATAGCGGGCGAGGCGTCCGCGGGTATCTTGGGCGAGGTTCATCCTGATATCGCCGCCGAGTATGAGATAAACGAGCGCGCCTATTACGCCGTCCTTTTCCTTAAGCCGCTGTTTGAACAGGCTGTTTTAGCTCGTTACTACAAGCCTCTGCCGAAATATCCCGGCGTTCAGCGCGATATTGCCATGAAGGTAAAGGACGATGTGCCCGTACGTGCCATTGAAACGGCGATACGGGAAGAAGCCGGCGCGATTCTGGAAGCCGTTGAGTTATTTGACGTATATAAGGGTTCGCAGATAGAAGCGGGTTATAAATCGGTGGCATATTCGATAAGCTTTCGCCGTGACGACCGCACGCTGACGGATGAAGAGGTTTCGGAGGTTATGAAGCGGATTATCTCTAACCTGGAAACCAAAGCCGGCGCGCAATTAAGGGATAGATAACGATTTCAGCCATCCGGCGAAATACGCGTCCGCTATCTCTACCCCGCTGTAATTGAGGTGCGCGTCGTCGCGGAAGTGTTTGTTCGCGAAGAGATCCCTTGCCTGGTTTTCGGTATTGAAATCCAGGTAGGGGATCTTGTTTCTTTGCGCGAATTCGCTTATGGCGGAATGCACCGCGCCGTAGTTTTGTATTTTTTCCATGGAAACGGGGGCGACCGGCGCGGTGGCGAACACCAAGCGGATTCCGTTTGAATGGCAGAGATCTATTATCTTTTCGATATAACCACGCTGTACATCCGAGAATTCCCATTTTTGCCCGTCAAACTTAGAATACTGGTTCCGCGGGCCGAATTTGCTCTCCGGAATAACATAGTCGCAGTACATGAAGCCCCGGTAATCGTAGCGTTCCTCGCCGGTTTGTGTTTCCTTCCGCGGGATCAGGCCGAAGCGGCTTTCTAAATAATCCGTCAGCCGTTTATTCTCATATGTCAAAAAATCCTGCTGGTAGCGTATAAACGGAAACGAGTATTTTATTTTCTCATTCCACGGGAATATCTCCTCAATGTAAGCGCGCTTAAAATCATCATCGTCAAACGCCTGAAACAGCGTGTCGGCTTGTTTTATCTCAAAATCCTGATTCAATACGCCCCAGTATAATTCCATGATGACCGCGGACGGCGACTGTGTTTTGAGAGCTTCCTTTAAAGTGAAGTAAGTGGAGTCTGGGTGCTGCAGCGGCATGCCGAACTGAAAGCTTTCCGTGCCCAAAGCCCAGTCGATAAGCGCCGGGGCAAACGTGCAGTATGAGTGGGAGGAGCCGATAAAGAGCATGTCGAGGCTGTTTTCCTGCAAGGCGTAAAAATCCGCGGCGCGCTGCCGGTTCCAGGCGTTGATATGGTTTTTCGACGCCGCGTCTGTGTATATGACGGATAAATATATCAGTATGGGTGTTACTATTACCGCGAAAAGGATTGCTTTCATTAAGAGCCCTCCCTCCAAATTTTTCTACAGTATAATTGATTTTATTCTGATTATCAAGTCAATATCAACCTGTTCGAGTCACCTGACCTTAATGAGTTCAAGGGGGGCATGGCCGAGAATTACGTGTGCCAGCAGCTTACGGCGAACGGACATATTTTATACACTTGGCACAGCGACGGCGTCGCCGAGATTGACTTTATCTATCAGGACGCGTGCGGCAAGCTGATTCCTGTTGAAGTGAAATCGGCGGACAACACGCAGGCAAAATCGCTTGCCGCCTATATCGTGAAGCACAAGCCCGAACAGGCGATCAAGCTCTCGACAAAGAACTTCGGATTTGAGAATGGGATTAAGACAGTGCCGCTTTACGCAACCTTCTGCGTCTAAAACCACAGAATTTCGCGGAGCGAGAGGTAGTGATGAAACTCGGATCTATTTGAATGACGCAAAAGGGCGGGAAGAATGAGAAAATTTAATACCACAGGGCTGTGTGTGCCAGATAGGCACTATATGGCGGACACGTCTGGAAAAATAGAAAATATCCGCGCTATGGTGGATGAGGGACTGTACTTCTCCATCAACCGCGCCAGGCAATTTGGCAAGACCACAACTCTGAGCCTGCTGCGCCGCAAACTGGGGAGTGATGTGACAGTGGACTTTGGCCCGGATCAGTTTATCTTGGAACTCAAATTATGGAAAGGGGCAAAAAAACATCAGGACGCCTATGGTCAGCTATGCGGTTATCTGGATAGCAAGGGCGCCCATACGGGATATCTATTGACTTTTGATTTCCGGGAAGACGCCCATAAACAAGCCTATGCCAAGTGGATTACGCATCAGGGAAAACAGATATTTGACGTCGTCGTGTAAGCGGTGATCAAAGCCCTCAGAATTGAAAATAGATAAACTGCCCGCCGCTGTAGAACTTGCCTAACCCCATGATCAGGATAAACAGAACGGAGTAGAACAGAATAGAAAAGAACGCGGGAACGCGCTTCCCGGAGTTGTCCCTGCTCTCCGCGGCGAGATCCAGCAGCGCCACAATGACAACAAGTCCTATGTTTATCAGAATATCCAGCGGCGTGACGCCCATGCCGG
>JAISZF010000295.1 GCA_031269415.1 Clostridiales bacterium | reverse complement strand
CTCCCCGCTGGTTTACCCAGGCCCAGACCCTTTCCATTAAGGTTAAGGCCAGCGGCACGGGAATAAAGGCCGCTTTATACGCGCTGGACGGCGGGCGGCTGTCCCTGATGAAAAACGTGAACGGGACATATGTGACGCTGGCTTCGGTACCGTTAAACTACGCCGTTGGCGAAGCGGTTCCGTTGCGCGTGTCCTGTCGGCTTAATAAGATTCAGATATTCAGCGGCGGGAATATTGCCTTGATAAGCTATTCCGACAGCGACGCGCCCTATCTGACGGGCTGCGTCGGGGCAGCGCTGGGAAGAGGGGCGTCGGCCAGGTTCGGGAAATTGAAAATTCGGGCTTTTGCCTAAAAGCCAACGCAGTATACATTTGCGCGAGGAACGATTCCGCTTCAAAAAAGCGGAACCGTTTTACCGCGTATATTACAAACGCGGATCAATTAAGGCGTACCCGGAACTGATAATCGCTCTGAATTCATCGCTAAGTGAATACCAATCCAAGACGTCCACGCGATATGGCAAAGCCGATTCCTGAAACGCCTCTTCGATAGCGGCTATTCTCGCGAGTCCAAGCCTGCCGCGGCCTATCAGCGCTATATCGAGATCCGAATATTCTTTCGTGACTCCCTTGTATCTGGAGCCAAACACACGCGCCTCACAGTCGGACGCCAATCCGCGCAAAATGTCTTTTACGATCTCCAATTCATGAGGCGTGACAGAAATCATAACCTGCTCTCCAAACGTTCCACAAGATCGCGGGCGAACGGAAGAAAAGTTTTCGCGACCTTAAAGACCTCATCCGCCACGTCTTCATTATATATATGTGACGTTCTGTTACGAGCGGCGTGAAAAATCATCCACTTATCAATGTCCGTAATCAGTCTGTTTTCCGCGGCGCGCCGGAACAATTCCCTGCGCGTTACACCGTCGGCGGCGTCCGGCGATATATTCATCTCAATCCATCGCTTCATGTATTTCCAGCATAATTCATAACAGAACTCAAATGATTGTATCAAGCCGGAACGTAATATTTCAATCTCATCTTCCGGTGTTGATTTATCGTCTTTTCTCAGAACCACGTTAAGACCTCGTTCATAGGCCTGAACAGCGTTTTTCAGACCGGTGATTTCCAACATATCATTACCCTCCCAATAAACGATAGGGCCATTTGGCTTTACTATTATATCAAAATATTGAGCCAATACAACGGCTGTTCTCTACATCCCCTTTGAGCTTGTTTTGTTAACGAGGGGGCGCTTAATAGTATAATAAAGAGTTTAAGTTTCCGGCGGTATTACGGTGTCAGCCTGTGGAGAGTTCCGCGTAAGCTACTCGATGAAGCAGGAATTGAACATCAAATCTACTCTTTTATTAATTTTGATTAGATTTGTATAAGTTTCAAATAACGGCAGCTCATTTCAACTGATAAGAAGTAAGTAAACTCCGTTCCAGCGTTCAATTAAGGGACTGGTCGGCGGACAAAGCGTGGCAATATTATGATTTGAAGAAACTGGGCTTTACGGGAACTTTAGACAGCATAAACGAGAGAAGCTATATGTGGTAGTCAAAGCAAGCCGCCTCCATCGGGGCGGCCCGCTTTATCCTAATTGTGCGCCCGCGCTTCCTACCCATTCAAACAACGCCCCGTAAACGCCTCTATCTTTTCCCAATAAGGTTTCCTTGAGACATTTCCCGATACGCCGTGCCCGGCTTCGGGGACAATATACAGCTCTTTTTCGCATTCGGCGGCTTGGTACAGCCTGTATACCATTTCCGTTGGCACAAAATAATCCTTGCCTCCGTGAATAAAAAGGATCGGCAACTTGCATTTTTTTATCTGCTCCAGCGCGGACGCTTCCCTGAACCTGAAGCCCGCTCTTCTCCCGCACAGCAGATCCACCGTGTTCAGTATCGGAAATTTAGGGATTTTCAGGTTGTGCTTCAAGTGATAAGAAAACTCCTCGGTCACAGAGGTATATCCGCAATCCTCTATTAAGCACTTAATATTGCCCGGCAGATCCTCACCCGAAGCCATCATAACGGCGGCCGCGCCCATCGACAGCCCGTACAGGACAATCCGGCTGCCGGCGTCCCACTCGATAATCCGTTTCGCCCAATTAATAATATCTATCCGATCATGCCAGCCCATGCCGATATAATCGCCCTCACTCTTTCCGTGCCCGCGGCAGTCCGGCAGCAGAACATTATACCCCATCTCGTAAAACCGTTTAGCCGCTTCCGTCATCTGCATCCCGTCGCCGGTGTATCCATGCACAACAACCGCCCAATCGGGCGATTCCTGTGTATACGCGGTCGCGTATAGGGAGATGCCGTCGTGCGAGGTAAGCCTTTGCCCGGTACTCGGCGTGGTCTCCGCCCACAGCCGGACCCTCTCGCGGAATTCCTCGTCCGCTTTTATAATCGCCTGTTCCTCTGATTCCGTGACGATAGGCAATTCCACCATCCTGTTTTTGCCGCGCCGCAATGTCCCGTCGTATAACCGCGACGCCGTTCTGAATAAAAACATAACGCCCCCGGCCAGCACGACAGGCGTTCCGATTAAAACAGCCAAAGGATTGAACCGTTTGCTTACGCGTGAGTCATCCACTCGAACCACTCCTGACAGACTATAAAGACTATTTTAAGTATAGCCACCGGTAACCGGACAAAAACCTTGAATGTATAATTTTCGCATAGTATAATATAATGATTGATCATTCAGAAAGAGGCGATTCCTATCGGCGAGACGCTTACAAAGGGTTTCATACTCTCGCTGGCTTCCAACGCGGACGTGTTCTCACGCGGCGAAATCTATTTTCATTCGGGTAAAGTCGTAAGTATGTCGTTAGAAGATGATAACACATTAGCAGCCGTGACTGTCGCCGGCAATTATAAGAACTACATCGTTATATTGAGATTCAGCCGATCCGGCGAATTGGACGAGTATAAATGCGATTGCCAGGGCAGCGCGATCTGGCGCGGAGCTTGCAAACACGTGATAGCCGCTCTGCTGGCTCTGCTGGACAGTAAAGACGAATTATCCGACCAATCCGCCATGACGAAGCTGGCGCGGAAGCTTTCCGATAATCTGGAAAAACAGATATATAAAGAAATTGACGAGAGCTTCAAAGAGCTCGGAGAGGATCCCTCGGATATCCAGAAACCGCGCCTGACCTCCAAACTAATGCTGGCGGAGGGCAAAGAGCCGTTACTGAATTTCTTTGTGGGGAATACCCGTCTGTATATTATAAAGAATATCAACGAATTTGTTTCCAATATTAATAACCTGGCTTACGCGTCATATAGCTCCAAACTCCAGTTCAGGCATTCCGCGGACGCGTTTGACGAGGACAGCCGGGAACTCCTGAAATTCATAATGAGTGAAAACGCGTTCTATTATGAGATCAGCCGGTCAATTATGAATAATTATAATTATATGTACATGGCAAGGGAAAACGGGCGGAACCTGACTCTCAACGAACGCAACGCGGACGTTTTTTTCGGGATGTATATCAACAAAACGCTGGATTCGGATAAAGGCGAGATAAGGGTAATCGACGGTCCCCCCGCCGTCAATTTTGAGGTGGAATCAAAGCCGGACGAGATTATTCTCAAGGGAGACAGCCTGAACATCACGGCGATAAACGGAAGAGAATACAAATATATCCTGATTGAAAACGCGATTTATCGGACGGACAAGAATCGTGGCGCCGTTCTGACAGCCATCACGGAATCACTGAATTCAGCGAAAACATCGTGTGTATCTTTCAGGGGTGATGAACGGATCAGGTTTATTTCCGTAATCCTACCTTATCTCCGGAGAGAACGGTTTGTCGGTGAAATAAGCGGCGAACTGGAAAGCGCGGAGCCATGCCCGATCTTTCCGAAACTTTACTTCGACGCCGAGGGCGGCGATGTTTTGTGCCGAATAGCGTTCTGTTACGGCGATGTTGAGATAAACCCGCTGAAACGTCAGGAAACGGTAATTCCGCGTGATTTGCCTTATGAATACCGTATTGTCCGGCATTTGCTCATGTACGGGTTTGAGCCCGACGGAAACCGCGGCGTATACAGGCTGACCGGCGACTCCGCCGTGTACAGGCTGCTGCAAGACGGCCTGGAAGACTTAAAGAACCAGGCACAAATCTACGCCACCGATGAAATAGTCCGGCAAAAATCCAAGCCCATGCGGTCAAAGGTAGGCGTAAAACTCTCCGGCGGTCTGCTGGAAATGACAATGGATGAATCCGAATTCTCCTTTTTTGATCTGATTGACGCTTTGGACAGCCTGCGCTTGAAAAAGAAGTATCACCGCTTGAAAGACGGCCGCTTCATCAACCTTGAGGACGGGAATACCCAGTCAGTCGTACAATTGGTACACGCGCTGGATCTGAGCAAAAGGGACGTGAATGACTTCAAGGCGTCGCTGCCAAAGTACCGTTCCTTATACGTCGATCAACTTACCGAAGGCAGCGGGTCGGTTGACCGCGCCGCTGATTTTCAGCAATTCGCCGCCGAGTTCAAACACATGAAAGATGTCAGGCTGAGCCAGCCGACCGAGCTGCGCGGCTCGCTGCGGGAATACCAGAAGATAGGATTCAATTGGCTGGCCTCTCTGGCGCGTTACGGGTTCGGAGGGGTTTTGGCCGACGATATGGGGCTGGGCAAAACTATACAGGTAATCGCGTTTCTGCTCGCCGTACAGACTCCCGGAGCGCAAAGCCTGATTGTTTCGCCGACCTCGCTGATATTCAACTGGGAAAACGAGATTAAGCGTTTTGCCCCCGGCCTGAACGCGCTGGTAATAAACGGCGTGCCGGAGAAACGGAAGGAATTGCTGGATAATCCCGCGGATATATATATCACAACCTATGATACTCTGAAGAGGGATTTGGATCTCTATGAGTCTAAATCTTTCGAAACGCTGATAGCCGACGAGGCGCAGTACATTAAGAATCCCCAGACGCGGAACGCCAAGGCGGTTAAGTCGGTAAAGTCGAAAAACCGTTTCGCGCTGACCGGCACGCCTATAGAGAACTCTCTGACCGAGCTGTGGTCCATCTTTGATTTTATAATGCCGGGATATCTTTATACATTAAATAGATTCATCAGACTTTATGAGACGCCAATCGTTAAAAACAATGATACCGAACGCGCGGAATCCCTGCGAAAACAGATCGCGCCCTTCTTGCTGAGGCGTATGAAAAGCGAGGTGCTGACGGAACTGCCGGAAAAAACCGAGACAAACCTGTACGCCGAATTGCTGCCCGAACAGCGGAAGCTATACGCGGCGTATCTGTTAAAAGCCCGCGGGATCCTCGACCTGGACGGCGGCGTTTCGCGGAACCGGATGAAGATACTTGCGGAGCTTACGCAACTGCGGCAGATTTGCTGTCACCCGTCTTTATTCTTGGAGGGCTACTCCGGGGGAAGCGGCAAGCTGACCCTGGCTCTGGAAACTATACAGATGACTGTGGAATCCGGGCACAGGCTGCTGCTGTTCTCTCAATTCACGTCCATGCTTTCGATTCTCATAAACGCGATAAACGACGCCAGCCTGTCGTATTTCTATTTGGATGGCGGCACGCCGGCCGCGGATCGCATGGACATGGCGGACCGCTTCAATAAGGGCGAGCGCGAGATATTCCTGATCTCCCTCAAGGCGGGGGGCACCGGCCTGAATCTGACCGGCGCGGACGTGGTAATCCATTACGACCCGTGGTGGAACCCCGCCGTAATGGATCAGGCGTCGGATCGCGCTCATCGCTACGGTCAAAAGCAGACGGTTCAGGTATTTAATCTGGTAACACGCGATACAATCGAACAAAAAATCATGGACCTGCACGATAAGAAGAAGAATCTGGTTGACACCGTAATTTCAGAGGGCGGACAATTCCTGAGCCTGATGTCGGAGGCGGAGGTTAAAGAGCTGTTCAGTGTTTAGGATTTAAGCGCGTACACAATCCGATTAACGCAGGATATATCTGGGCATACTATTCAATACCAGACGCGTTAATCGGAGGCGCTGTATGAATAAAAAATTGGCGGCTGTTATATGCCTCGCGTTCGCGGGTACGGGGGCGTTAATCAGATTTTTGCCTCAAAGCACGATACTTCCGGATTATTCAGGAACCCGCTCCAGTTTCAACCTCAATGACACGAACGCCTATTCCGGTGAAAACGGCTACCGCGCCAGTTTTCCGCTGGAAAAAAATCCGCGCGGTATGATCAATTGCTATATGCTCAAATACCGCCCGAACGCGTATGAGTCGGCTGAGAAACACGCGGAAATGTTCATCGGAGTCGAGTCGTACATTGAGGAGGAGGACGCGTATGTCTTCAACGGCAGGCAAGGCTCGGTGACAATCGATAAGGATATCAACCAGATCCATTTCGCGGCCTCGCTTGACGGGGAGAGCGGCGAGCCGCTGGCTTCGGACGAGGACGCCGTTAAGATCGCGACGGATTTTATTGAGAAGCGTTTGCTGGTGCTTATATACGAGGAAGCTCAGGTTCACTACGACGGCTATACCTACCGCGTTTCCTTTATTAACCGTATCAGCAATATTAAGAACTACGCCTTCTCCAACCAAGTTACCATGGATAATTACGGCCGGGTAATAACAATGGATTATTTCGCCACGCAATACGATAAGGTAGGCGAATGCCAGATCAAGTCCATGAGGGACGCTTTCGGCGAACTGCCCGCTTTAACCGATGATGAAACGGTTTTGCTGTCAAGCTGCCAATTAGTGTATATATATGACGACAGCATAATACAACCGGCCTATTATTTTCAGGGAAACGCGATAGACGACAAGACCTACGAGTGTTTTGTCAAAGCGGCTGTCTTTTAATTCATCTTGACATGGATCTTGTCAGATGATAGTATTCAATAGCGGGTAGATTATATTTAATTAGGGAGGGCTTATTTTCTGGGCCGATATAAACATTTTCTGGCGCTGACCGCGCTTTTGCCTCTGTTGATCTGGTTTAAACTGCTGGAAATTTTTATTATTCCCGAATTCATAATACAGGTTGATTTAGATGAATATATACCATTCCTGCCTATTTTTGTGATACCTTATTTGCTGTGGTTTGTATATATCTTTTTTGGCTGTTTGTACACCGGATTTAAATCCAAAGAGAATTTTTATAAATTGATATTTTTTCTGGGCGCCGGAATGGCTGTGGCGTATATAATATATATGATCTTCCCAAATGGGCAGAACCTGCGAACCGCTCCCGCTCAAGCGCAAAACGACGTTTTTTCCGCGTTGATACGATTAATTCACGCTACGGACTCATCGACCAACGTTTGCCCAAGCGTGCATGTGATTAACGCGTTCGCTGTGGACGCCGCGCTCCGGCATACAAGTCCATTTTGTAAAAAACGTGTTTTGAGGTATTTATCATTTATCTTTTTCATATTAGTATGTATGTCGACGGTATTTACTAAACAGCATTCAATCTTTGATGTATACTGCGGTCTGTTGGTAGGCGGGCTGATCTATATTCCGCTTTATAAGTTGGAGCTTAACTGGCCCGCCAGGTTCGGAGAGTCGCTGCGGCAGAATTGATTGCCTGTTACTATCGCGGTTTGGGGTGATGCGCTATAGACACCACATCAGATAACTTGATCATGTTCATACTATTTTCAGTATGTGTTACATTTACTTCCATGTTGTTTCCCGCCCGTTTGCTGAATCCCGATAATAGATTTTTCCGCGCGAAACACTGGGAAGCGGGCGGAGCCATTTACCAGCGCGTCTTCAGGGTCAGGCGCTGGAAAGACGCCCTGCCCGAGCTTAGCGACATCTTTAAGAAGCTGTTCTCCAAAAAGCGGATAAGGACATTTGACGCGGAATACCTGCACTCCTACATAATTGAGTCATGCCGCGCGGAGCTGACGCATTTTTGTATTATAGGTTTATCGTTTTTGTTCCCTCTGTGGGCAGGTTTTTCGGTTTCCTTATTTATTATCTACATATCCATATTTTTGAATCTACCGTTCATAATCATACAACGATATAACAGGCCGCGTATTCAAAAGCTGCTTGCGCGCAGCAAACATGTATTCGCGGGAATAAAAGCAGAGGATCTGTCATATTGAATATTCTCTTTATTACGTCGAACAGTACCGGGCAAGGCCACAAGAGCATTACAGAAGCGGTTTCCGCCCAGATAAAGCGGTTGTCGCCGGACGCGAGTATTTTAGTTCAAGACGGTTTCGTTGTGGGTAATTTCATCGCTAAAGTCTCCGGGCGTGTTTATAATACAATCGCGGTTTACTTCCCCTTTTTATGGGAATTAATCTACCGTTTCTGCGACAGCCACTATCGATTCATCAATAAATTGACGGTATCGAGTACGGAAAAGGGCATTACAGACGTAATAGAGACATCAAAGCCAGACATTATCATCTCTGTTCACGCGGCTTTTGTGGGTTCAATCATCACTATACTGGAAAATCACCATTATAGTATTCCTCTGGTTTCAATTATCGCGGATCTGGATAATGTTTCGGCGCTGTGGTCTGATAAACGCGCAAAAGCGATTATATGCCCTACGCAGGAAGCCAAACGGAAAATGATAAGATCCGGGATGGCTCCGGAAAAGCTGTATATCTTCGGGTTTCCGCTGCGCGAACGGTTTACCGCGGTACGCGGATTCGCTGAAAACCCTATGATCGAAGGGCTCGGTTATGAATCAGATAAACCGCTCGCGCTGTTAATCAGCGGCAGTCAAGGGTCGCGCCGCAGCGCGAGGATTGTTAAAACATTATTGCGCGCGGACTGCTGCAATATCTGTGTTGTAACCGGTTCAAACAAAATACTCCGGAAGGAATTGGAGATACGTTACGCGGCGGATTTAGGCAAGCGGTTGAATGTAATCGGATTTACAAAGGAATTGGACGCGTATATGCTCGCGGCCGACTTTTTGATTGCCCGCGCCAGCCCTAATGTGCTGATGGAAGCGGTCTGTTTGGGTAAACCTCTTATAACGACGGACGCCTTTCCCGGTCAGGAAAAGAAAAACCCCGAGTTTATTCGAAATCACCATTTGGGAGTCCACTGTAAAAAAATAGAGTTCCTGCCGGATATCATAAGGCGTTTGACAGCGGATAACTGCGCTGGGTTAAAGGAAATCAGCAAAAATCAGTCGGCTTTTTATAAGCCCGACTGCGCCGAGCGCATAGCCAAATTCGTGATTCAACGCGCGAATAAGTCATGAATTCCACCCGCGGCGCCAACCGCCAGCAGAATAAACGCCGCAGTGCCGCGGCGTTTTAAATTTTGGTCTTAAATTTTGCTTGACTATACGCTAAAAATCGCTTATTATAATTCACGCGGTAAACATTTGGAGGAATACCCAAGTGGTTGAAGGGGCTCGCCTGGAAAGCGGGTAGGTCGTGAATAGCGGCGCGTGGGTTCAAATCCCACTTCCTCCGTCATTAGTTAGAGTGATGAAATGTAAACTGTGAAAGGATTTGCCGTGATAGAGCTATCTAACATCAACAAAACCTTCAAAATCGCGAAGCGCGGCAAGGGTGCGACTGCCGCGCTTATTTCTTTGTTTAAACGCGAGTACAGCTATGTTCATGCGCTCGATAATATATCTTTTAATATAGCGGAGGGCGAAATCGTCGGTTGCATAGGGCCTAATGGCGCTGGAAAAAGCACCACGATAAAGGTGATGAGCGGCATTCTCGTACCCGATTCTGGTGAGTGCGGGATATTAGGTTTTACACCCTGGCGTGACAGGCGTGAATATGTGCGAAACATCGGCGTGGTTTTCGGTCAACGCAACCAACTTTGGTGGGATGTGCCGATTATCGACAGCTTTGAGCTTTTGAAAGATATATATTCAGTAGGAGACGCGGACTATAAACGGCAGCTTGCGTTGCTTACCGAAACCCTCAATCTCTCAGACTTTATCAATACACCACTTCGCCAACTTTCCCTCGAGCAGCGAATGCGAGCGGAAATTGCCGCGTCACTTCTTCACTCTCCGAAAATACTTTTTCTTGACGAACCTACAATTGGGCTTGACGCAGTATCAAAAATTGCGGCGCGGCAGTTTATTAAAACTATCAATGCGGAGAAAAAGGGCTCATCGCTAAAATCAATGGCAAATAGCAGCATAACAAAAAAGTGAACAACAAAACTGTAAGGCAATGGGTTAAAAGCTTGCTTCAAGATTCTGAGCCCGAGGATTTAGGATGAGCCACCGCGTCGGAGACGCGGCTTGCCCTTGGCAGGTTCGTTTTTGGGCGTTACACTCAAAAGCCGAGGGCGTCGGGATATCTAACACCCTCGCTCTCTTTAACATTCTAGACGACGCTGGATAATATATTTCCAATAGCGTACAGAGGCAAATTCAGCAGCCAATCCTCTCGCTTGTAATCCGCCATAGATAAACGAACCGACACAGGAGGTTTATATTTATCGGCAAAGGCTTTTAAACTCTTGCTTTGCAAATTTACCTCGGCTTTTACTTCCAAAGGGAGTACAGCGCTGCCTGTATCAAGTAAAAAATCTATTTCGTTTGTGTTTGTGTCATTAGTCCAGTAATATGCTTCAATACCGGGAAGCGTCTTTAACTGCTGCAAAACATATTGTTCTGTCAACGCGCCCTTAAATTCCTTGAACAATTCATTGCCGTAAAGCAAAGTATCCTGACGCAGCCGCGTCATGCAGGAAAGGAGACCGACGTCAACCAAAAACAGCTTGAACGCTTTCAAATCCTCATAAGCTTTCAACGGCAGGCTCGGAGCGGCCGCCCTATGAACCTTATGGACAAGACCGCAATCGGTCAGCCACATGAGGGCGTATTCGTAATCTTTTGCCCTAGCTCCATTTTTGATTACGCCGTATATAAATTTTTTGTTTTCCTTTGTGAGCTGCGCCGGAACGCTGTTCCACAGCATACGGATTCGCGGCACAACTTCGTTCGGCGCGTGTTTGGAAAAATCCTGCTCATACGCCATCAGGATGCTCCGTTGAATCTCCCGCGCCTCATTGTAATCACGTTTCACTGAAAAATTCGCGACAACCTCAGGCATACCGCCCACATAGTAATAATTCTTCAACAAGTCAATATATTCACGCTTAAAAGCGGCGGCCATCGCGAAATCATTCTTCTCCAAAAGCCCGACAAACGGTTCCTTGCCCATTGCCCGCGTAAATTCCGTGAAAGACAACGGGTACAGGTCTAAAAATTCTACTTTGCCAACAGGAAAAGACGTGCCTTGATGAAGCGCGACGCCCAGCAGCGAACCCGCGCAAATAATTTGATAGCCTGGAGCGTTTTCATTGAAGTATTTGAGGGAAGTAAGGGCCAGCGGAACCTCCTGCGCCTCGTCAAAAATGATAAGCGTATTCTTAGGTTCTATCTTATGCCCCGCGTATAATTCAAGCCCCGTAACGAGGCGGGTAACATCAAGATCGGCGGAGAATAGCTCACGCATAGCGCGGTTATTGTCAAAGCTGACGTATACTGTGTGGTCGTAGGCCGACTTTCCAAACTCCTTCATCAGCCATGTCTTGCCCACTTGCCGCGCCCCTCGGATAACAAGGGGCTTCCTCACGCCTTTTGCTTTCCATGCGTACAACGATTCTATCGCTGTCCGATACATAACTTTCACCCCCCGCCGTTCATAGAAGTATATGATATAATCACAAAATACGCAAGGAGTTTTTGAGGTGTAATAACACTTTTACTGGATGACTTTTGAAAATAATAGTACAATATAATGGTAGGGTAAAACTGGATACGAAAAAAGGAATCCTTAGTGACAATCCAAACAGTAGTTTGATACAATATTTTGCAATGGAGGTCACTAATGGTAAATCGCAGGGAATACACGCCGGAGTACAAAGCTAAGATCGCGCTGGAGATGCTGCGGGAAGAAAGCACCGCAAGCGAAATCGCGTCGAGAGAGCAAATCAATGTCAAACAGCTCTACAATTGGCGCACAGATCTCGTTGAGAACGCATACCGTATTTTCGCGGGGAAGCGGGAAGAAAAAGAGGTTGCAAAGAAACAGCGTGAATTCGAGGAACACGAGCAGGAATTAATGGCAAAGGTCGGCCAGTTGACACTGGAGAACGACTGGCTGAAAAAAAAATCTGCTGAGTACCTTGTCTACAGACGAGAGACTAAGTCTGGTCGGCGATGACAGACCGTTGACGGTAAGCAAGCAATGCGAATTGGTTGGCGTCAACCGTTCCAGTTTTTATTACCAGCCTGTAAAACCAGGCGAGGGTGAAGTGCAACGGGAGGAATTCATCAAACAACGCATTGATTATTGGCATACGCTTTATTGTTACATGGGTTCCAGGAAGCTATTGGACAAACTGCGCGTAGACGATGGCATCAATGGCATCGGTCGGGACCTGGTAAGGCGGTATATGGTGGAGATAGGCATATACGCCGTATATCCAAAGCCCAATCTTTCAGAGAACCGTAAGGAACACAAAAAATTCCCGTATCTTTTGCGCCATAGGCCAATATGGCTGCCGAACCAGGTTTGGGCCACTGATATCACATATATCAAAATGGGCCGCGGCCATATGTACCTAAGTGCTATTATCGACTGGTACAGCCGGTTTATCATAGGCTGGGAGTTGTCTGATACGTTGGAAACTGCACCTGTGCTGGCCAGCATGCTCAGGGCGTTTGATGAATATGGCGTGCCGGGAATAATTAATTCCGATCAAGGCTCACAGTATACCAGTGATGATTATATACAGCTATTGGCTGAACATGGCATCCGCCAGAGCATGGATGGCAAGGCTCGCTGGGTAGACAACGTAATAATTGAGCGTTGGTTCAGGAGCCTGAAGTGCGAAAAAATCTATATCAACGAATACCCGACACCTCGGGATCTCAGGCATTGCGTCAAGGAATACATACACGAATACAATTATGACCGGCCGCATCAGAGTTTAAGCAATTATCGGCCATGGCAGCTATATGACAGTAGTTTCAGGTTAGAGTAGTATTGAGGTTCCCCCCCCTCCCCCCCCGCGCGTGCGTGCGCGTATATAGTATATATATTATTGG
>JAISZF010000292.1 GCA_031269415.1 Clostridiales bacterium | reverse complement strand
CTGAGGATCAGTTTATCGCCGATGGCTACGGCATAATCCGCAAGGATGTTATGTATAACTTCTTCTACATTGTGGGCCCAACAGCCGATCCGGCGGGCGTCTCCGGAGAAGAACTGGCGAAGGACGCGTTCGCCAAGATTGCCGCCGCTAAATCGACATTCCTTTCCCGCGCGGATAAGTCCGGCACGAACACGAAGGAACTGGCCGTTTGGAAACTGGCGGAGATTACCCCGAACGCCGCGGAATATAAGTGGTATCTGGAAACCGGATTGGGTATGCTGGATCTGCTGAACATGGCTTCGGAGATGAACGGCTATACACTGACTGACAGCGGCACATGGGGTTCCGCTATGGATAAGCTTACGAACATGAAGATCGTGGTTCAGGGCGATCCGGTTTTGTTCAATCCGTATGGTGTCATTACCGTGAATCCGGAGAAGTACCCCAACCTGAACTCGAAGGCCGCCCAAGCGTTTACGGACTTTATCACTTCTGCGGAAGGCCAGGAGCTTATCGGGAGTTATAGCAAGAACGGGCAGAAGTTGTTTGTTCCGAACGCGTGATAGGGTTCGACTAGATAATTAAGGCTCTTTGTAAGGACGGCGGCGATGATGCCGATCTTGTTTGGAAACCAGTAAACGCCCTGTGGATAAATTTCCACAGGGCGTTTCTTGGACACTCTATTTAACGCAAACATTAATTGCTCTGAGTAGTTACATTTTTTTTGGAGGTCTATATTATTTTGGTTTATTTCCTGGGGGGGGAAGGTGTTCTGAGTAGTTACATTTTATTGGAATAGGCGCGCTATGTCAAATCATGCTCATCACGAATCCCATATTTGACATAAAGCCCAAATAGCGTTAATCTGTATAATGAAAATTCTGTCCGGAAGGGGAATACGATGACTTTTACTGATAGAATAGGACAGGAAATATTATTTTTCGATGGCAGCATGGGAGCGCTAATGCAATCGAGAGGGCTGCCTGCGGGCGAATCACCCGTTGATTGGAATATTACGCGTCCGGAGCGGGTTATTGAGATACATAGAGAGTACTTGGACGCCGGGGCTGATATAATAAGCACTAATACATTTACCGCGTATGAAAGCGCGAACAGAGAAAAAATAATAGACGCGGCTTTTAAAAACGCGCGCGCGGCCGCCGTGTCTAAACCAAACTCGTTAATCGCCTTTGACATGGGGCCAACGGGGCGTCTGCTTTCCCCCATGGGCGATTTGTCATTCGAGGAATGTTATAACGGCTATAAAGAAATGGCCTCGCAAGCGTCGGCGCTCGGGGCGGATCTGGTTATTATCGAAACCATGACGGATTTGCTGGAGATGAAGGCGGCAATCCTGGCGGCTAAATCCACGGGACTGCCGGTGGTTTGTTCCATGACATTCAATGAAAACGGTCGGACCGTAATGGGAACTGATCCCTACTGTTTCACCTCAATGGCGCAGGCGCTGGGGGTCAGCGCGCTGGGCGCGAACTGCGGCGTCGGGCCGGACGCTCTCTTAAAGATTCTGCCCATGTTTCTGGAATGCGCGGCGGTTCCGCTCGTCGCGCAGCCCAACGCCGGGATGCCGGAAACGGTAGACGGCAAGGCGCGTTACAAACTCCTTCCGGGCGAATTCGCTGATACCATGCGGAAGATGGCGAAAAAGGGCGTGAAGCTGATCGGCGGTTGCTGCGGGACAACGCCCGCGCACATCAAAGCCGCGGTTCAAGCCTGCGCGGGTATTAAAAATAAGCTGAATCACGGGCAAAAATTCGAATGGCTCTCATCAGCCAGCCGCGCTATCCGGTTTAAAAATGGAAAGACTGAGTTTGGGTATATCGGTACGGATTATTTCGGTGATTTTGATGCCTTGGCCAACGAGGCGTTCGATCTGGAGGACGACGGCGCGGAGGTAATCAATTTGATTATCGACGGCGCTTCGCTTCCCAAAGCGGTCGGCTATCTTCAGGAATTGTCCCTGAAAATGCCGCTGTCTGTTCAAACATCAGACCCGGAAGCCGCCGAAGCCGCGTTCAGGATCTACCGAGGGCGGCCTATGATGAACATAACCGGACTTGATCCGGAGACTTCGCGTCAAATGAAAACCATCGCTGAAAGATATGGGGCGTTGATATATGAGTATAATAATCGGCATTGATATCGGCGGCAGCACGACTAAAATCGTGGGCGTTCAGGACGGCGCGATCATCACGCCGATGCTGGTTCGGGCCACCGATCCGGTGGCTTCGCTGTTCGGGGCGTTCGGCAAGTTCATTGACGGGAACAACCTGCCGCTGAACTCCGTCGAACAGATTATGATTACGGGCGTGGGCGCGTCATATATCGGCAGGCCGATTTACGGCCTGCCAACGGCAAAGGTAGAGGAATTTCTGGCGAACGGGCTGGGCGGGCTGTTTTTAACGGGGCTTTCCCACGCGATTATTGTCAGCATGGGGACGGGCACCGCGCTGGTTGAGGCTTCCGAGGATAGTATTAAACATATAGGCGGTACGGGTATCGGAGGCGGCACGATTTTGGGGCTGTCCAGCCGGATGCTGAATATACGCGATATAGAATTGGTAATAAAAGCGGCTGAGGGCGGGGATCTCTCGAATGTGGATCTTATGGTCGGCGATCTCACCAAGGATTTGCTGCCCGGCCTGCCCCCTTACACGACGGCCTCGAATTTCGGGCGTATCAGCGACGTGGCGACCACCGGAGATATTGCGCTGGGCATTATAAATTTGGTTCTGCAGACTATCGGAATGACAGCCATTTTCGCGGTGCGCGGCACCGGCGTCAATAACGTGGCGCTGATAGGCAACCTGTCGGTTATGCCCCAATGCAAGGATGTGTTTGAGATACTCCGTCGTTTGTTTTCGGTGGATTTTATTATTCCCAATAACGCGGAATACGCGACAGCCGTGGGCGCCGCGCTGGCTTATCCACTCGGTAAGCAATATGTCCGCGTGGAAGGCTTTTAGGAGGGCTTATGGCTTATGTTAATAATCTTATAGATATGCTGAGCAGGAGCGAGAATATCCCCTATGTGTTCGGGGCTTACCTGGGGCTGAGCCTATTAATCGTTATCCTGCGCGTCATAGTCTGCGTGGGGTTTCAGACGCACTTCGGCCTGTTCAGGCTCAACGCCAAACCGATAAACGTCCGTTCCGATTTGGAGAAAGCGCGGTTCGGTATGCTGAAAAACATCATAGCGGACTACATAAAGGTCGCGGAAAAAAATACCTCCGGGGTGCATTTAACCGCGATTGTGCAGAAATACACGCTTAGGCTCTCGTTTATCGGATGGAGTTACGACAGTATATCGCGGTGCGTTCTCGGGTTTGAGCCGATGCTGCCTGTAGTCGGGTTCGCGCTGGCGGTGATTTTCAGCGCTTACGAGAATTACAACGTCATGTTCGGCGTGGCTGCAGTTGGAATTTTCGCCATTTTAAGGCTATTCGCCGCCCTGTTTGACTTTCAGCTTGTATCCGCTCGGCTGTCCGCGGAGCTGGAGGAGTATGTGGAACGGGAAGTCGGGCAGTTTTACGCCGGCGATTTCGGCACTATTTTGCTGCGTTTTAAAAGCGAGATTACAACCGCGCTCAAAAACCAGGCCGATACGCTGAGCAAGGTAATTACAAGCCTGGAAGAAAATCTTTCGGGCGCGCTGCGCTTAACCATGAAAGAGCTTTCCAGCGAAATGACCGGCATAGGCGCGGTGCTGGACAAGCCGCTGCAAGAATGGGCCGCGGTGCTGAGTTCCGCGGCGTCCGCGCAGACTAAGAATAACGAATCTATGCTTAAATTTGAGGGCCTCGCGAATCAGCTCAGGTTGGCCTCCGGCGAATTGGATGGGGTGTTAAAGACTCACGTCAAATCGCTGTCCGCCGAGCTGGCCAAGGTATCGGAGCATATAGACATGCTCGCCCTGTCCGGCAAGGAGCTGAAAGAGAGTTCCGACGGATATAAGCAATCGCTCGCCGTTTTAGAGGGGCATATTCAATATATTGAAAAGAATCAGGGTGCGCTTCAGGACGCGCTGGGGCAGTACGAGTCCAGTTTGCAGTCTATAACCCAGAAGATGGGGGACGGCTTCGGCAGTATTGTGGACTATCATATGGCCGGCGCTTATCAGTCGCTCAATTCCGCACTGCAGAACAATATAAACAAGATAACCGCCGCCAACCAGGAATTGACCTCGCGGCTCGCCGCGCTCTTCGAGCAGTTGGCTGAACAGAGCCGTAACGAGACCGGCGCTATCGTCAACATGAATGATCAAATGAACCTGCGTTTTGAAGCGCTGGATAATAAACTGCTGTAGGGGGCGTCTTTGTAATGCTTGCCCAATTTGAGTACCCCCTGCCGGAGCTCTCGGCTGATATAGATGAAATCGAGGCCGAGACGCACAGCGTATACGAGGGTTCGTTCTTTATCCGCAACACGGGCGGGGGCCGGTTGTCCGGCAGGATAACCCCGCGTAACGCCTGCGCCGAGTTTACCCCAACGGAATTTGACGGTCCCCGCCGCGTTTATTACCGTATCTCCGCGGAGGGTTACAGCGCCGGGGATGTCATACGCACCGGCGCGGTGCTTACATCGAACGGCGGTGAAAAATACATTCCCATAACCCTCACCATTACCGCCGCTTCCATACAGACGGATGAAGGCGTAACGATAACGACAATGAGATCCTTCGCGGACTACGCGAGGCGATACCCCGACAGCGCCGCCGATCTGTTGAATACGCTGGATTTCAGGCGACTGCTTCAGCGCAACCGTTTTGAGTTCATGAACGCTTACGAGCATATTCTATCCGATAAGGATCGGCCGAGGGCGCTGGAGTGTCTATTAAGATTGTCGGGCCTGAAAAAGGCCGCTAAAATCAACGCGCTTCAAAAGCATACTGAGGTAAGGCTGAACCCTTTTCAGCGGGAGGTGTATTTCGGGCGTATTCCCATTCAGAAAGAGGGCTGGGGGTATATAGAGGATAAAGTATTCGCGAAGAACGGCTCACGCTGGCTCAAACCGCTTTCCACTGTCGCTTCCGCGCTGGAGGAATCCGGCATGTTTAATTTCAGTATAGACCCGTCGAAACTTCCGGGGCGTTACGCCTCGGACTCGCTCGTATTCGCCGAAAACCCGGAGGCGGAGGCTGTTATAACCGCGATACGACAGCCGTATTTTAAGGCGCGGACGAATAAAGAGTCCTACAG
>JAISZF010000279.1 GCA_031269415.1 Clostridiales bacterium | reverse complement strand
CCAGCCGATATGGTGCGCTCCGCCGTGCCACATATATTTGCCGATTTCCTCGAAGTTCCGGCAGACCCCGGATGCCTTCAGATATTCGTAATTTACGCGGCGTATCGTCCCGTCCACCTCTTTCATGGGCAGATCGGGGCGTATCACCTCTTTAAACATATGATTGGATGTATTATAGGCGCAAAGGTACAGGAGTTTCTGGCGTTCGCTGTAGCGCCCGCCGCAGGGCCAGGCGCGTGAAACATCATTTATCATGCCGTCCCAAACAGCGCCCACGTCGTTGAGAATCAGATCCCCGTCCTGTGATTGACCGGTATAATCGTAATAATGTACGCAAAAATTGTTGTTCCCGGCGGAGATGATGGGCGGGAAGCCGGAGCTTAATACGCCGCGCTTCGCCAGCGCGTAATCCCACTCGGCCTTATACTCGTATTCGTACATACCCGGCGCGCTGGCCTTCATCATTGCCACGATCCCGTCTCTGGTAATGGTCTCGGCGTATTTCATGGCCTCTATCTCGCAGGGCTGCTTAATCAGACGCAGGGATTTTAAGAGCGGCCTAAGATTATGCTGCGCTAGCCAGGGAAAGTTACCGCGAGCGGTACCCGCCGCGCGAAAGGCGCTGTCGTCCGGCAGATTCGGGCGCTCCTTGTTCAGATCTAAACAGAGCTTATCATAATGTCCCGATATAGCCAGTTTGCGAAAAAACCCGTCAAACTCCCCAATTAACCTTACATCACTGATCCCGGAAACCTCGGCGGCCGCGTCGGGTTTGATTCTCCGGCCGTTCCAACGCTCCAGCAAGACGTCGGAGGGCTGAATGAACAGCGTCTCCCGATAACCCGCCGCGTCTTTTTGGAGCAGCAGCACAAGGGCGCGTTCTTGTATGCCCGTCAAATACACAAAATTTCTGTCCGCGAAAAAGGGATAGTATTCATCGCTTGTTTTGATAGGAGCTTCACCGCTGTATACCAGCGCCAGCGAACCTTCCTTAAGTTTTTCGGCCAGAGCTTTCCTGTTGCCTGTATGAAATATAGGGGTCATGAAATGAACCTCCTAGGAGTTGGAAATCAAATGGCAGGCGCAAAAATGGCCCGATGAAACCTCGGTTAACTTGGGCTCAACACTTGAACAAACATCCATTGCCCGACGGCAGCGTCCGGAAAAGCGGCAGCCGGCGGGCGGGCTTATGGGCGACGGCACTGAACCTTTCAACACGATCCTCCGGCGTGTCCTCTCATATTTGGGATCCGCCGCCGCTATAGCCGAGAACAGCGCTTCGGTATAGGGGTGGAGGGAATTTTTGTACATCTCGTTGCTGCCGGTAAGCTCCATGAGTTTGCCGAGATACATGACACCCACCCGATCCGATATATACTTGATCATGGAAAGGTCATGCGCGATAAACAGATAGGTCAGCTTCATGTCTTCCTGCAGTTTAATCAGCAGGTTTACAATCTGCGCTTGAATCGACACGTCGAGCGCGGATATGGGTTCGTCACAGACAATAAACTCCGGGCTTATCGCCAGAGCCCGGGCGATTCCGACGCGTTGGCGCTGCCCTCCTGAGAATTCATGGGGGAAGCGGTTGGCGTGTTCCCTATGTAACCCGACCTTGCTCAAACAGTCGTAAATAACCTCTTGCCGCTCGCCGCCGGAATAGAGTTTATGGATATCCAGGCCCTCGCCGATGATGTCGCCGACGGTTAATCGTGGATCCAGCGAAGCGTAAGGGTCTTGAAAGATCATCTGCGCTTTGCGGGCGAAATTCTTCGCCGCCGCTTTGTCAAACCCCGTGATATCCTCGCCGTTATAGAAAATCTTACCCGCTGTAGGCTCGTAAAGCTTTACGATAGACCGCCCGATCGTCGATTTGCCGCATCCGGACTCGCCCACAAGGCCGAGAGTCTCTCCCTTGGCTATATAAAAACTCACGTCGTCGACCGCTTTCAGTACATCGTTCCCGCCGGCGTGAAAGTATTTTTTCAGGTTTTTTATTTCCAGCAGTTTTTCCGGCGCCATCTACTCCAGCCCCCCATTTATGACCGGCTCGCGTACGTCCGTACGCTCGGACTTGATCCATTCGGGGCGCAGCGCGTCCGGCATGTCATTCCTGTTGAGCCAGCATCTCACGCGGCGTCCGCCGCAAAGCTCCGTTAACGGCGGCTCATATTCGGCGCAGAAATTCATGGCGTATTCGCATCGGACCGCGAAAGCGCAGCCTTTCAGGTCCGCGAACAAATCCGGAGGAACGCCTTCTATGCTGACGAGGCTTTCCCTTTCCCCGCTGTTCAGCTTTGGCATGGATTTAATGAGCCCCCAGGTATAAGGGTGCTTGGGCGTATAAAATATATCGTCCGCAAGGCCCTCCTCAATGATCTGGCCGGCGTAGAAAACGATCACGCGGCTTGCCATGTTCGCGACGACTCCAAGGTCATGGGTAATCAACATTATAGCCGTGTTAAATTTATGACGAAGCTCACGCATAAGATCCAGTATCTGAGCCTGTATGGTCACGTCGAGGGCTGTCGTCGGCTCATCGGCGATGAGCAGGCGCGGATTGAGGCACATGGCTATCGCTATGACGATACGCTGCCGTAAGCCGCCGGAAAGACTGCCGGGATATTCACGGTATCTCTTTTCAGGGTTCGCTATACCTATAAGGCGAAGGAACTCGATTGTACGCTCACGGGCTTCAGCTTTTGAGATCTTCTGATGTCTGGTCAGAACCTCGGCTATTTGCTTGCCTACCGTCATGGTCGGGTTCAGGGACGTCATCGGATCCTGAAAAATCATGCCGATTCTGTCCCCGCGGATCTTCTCCATCTCTTTTTCACTAAGGCTCAAAAGGTCTATACCGTCGAAGAATATCCTGCCGTCGGTTATCTTAGCCTGCCGTCGAGGCAGCAGCCTGAGAATTGACTTTGCGCTCACCGACTTGCCGCATCCGGATTCGCCGATTACGGCGACGCACTCGCCCTCGTTCATTTCAAGGCTTATTCCGCGCACGGCTCTGATTTTACCGCCGTAGGTAGCAAATTCCACCCGTAAATTATCAATACAGAGTAACGGCGTTTTTTCGTCGGGAATATTATCCACATCGCTCACCTCAGCTTTACGCGAAATAATTATCAGTACCGGCCAATCATCTTCGGATCCAGGGCGTCCCTTAACCCGTCGCCCAGCATATTAAAAGCAAGCACGGTAGTACATATGAAAAACGCCGGAATAATCAGTTGATAAGGATATTGCTGGTATTTTTGCAGCGCTAATTGCGCTAACGAACCCCAAGAGGGCTCCGGCGGCTGTATGCCTATTCCGATAAATGAAAGGAACGCCTCAGTAAAAATCGCGTTTGGTATCGCCATAGTCATCGTCGTTATCAATATGCTGCTGATGTTTGGTATGAGATGCCGCAGAATGATCCGCCCGTTACCCGCGCCCAGTACCTTGGCCGCAAGCACGTATTCGGAGTTCTTAAGCTGAAGCACCTGTCCGCGCACCAAACGCGCGCTGCCTATCCATCCAAAAGCGGCCATGGCAAAAACAAGGGTAAGCAC
>JAISZF010000273.1 GCA_031269415.1 Clostridiales bacterium | reverse complement strand
ATGACTCAAGCGACGGTTCATTAACCACTGAGCTTGACAGTACCCTTATCGCCAAATTTACTCCGTAATAACAGCTTTATCCCTGTGTAACACGACGAAGCCATAGCGGCTTGCGTCGGCAACAGACGCGGGAGGGTTCGTCCTTAAAAACCGGCAGGGCTTGCCCCTGGCCGGTTTTATCTATTCAGTGGGAGTTGATTAAATGAAAACCAAAGGGGGAAATTTCCGTAAAGGTGCAGCGCTTCCGTTTGTAGCGGTAGTATTTGTCGTCATCACCGCGGCGGCGGGCATCATGTTCAGCTTCTTCAACGCGAACCTCAAAACGACCGTTCTGCAAGAAAAAAACATTCAAGCCTATTACCACATGCAAACAGGCCTAGAAATGGGCACGGCGGCCCTCCTCACACAAGTGGACAACCCCTACTATATAAGCGCGTGGGTCACGCCCCACCTGCCCGAAAAGATAACCATACTCGACAACTATCTGTCCGACCCCTTGAAACCACCGCTGACACAAACCATTAACCTTCCTAACGGTTCCGTGACCGTGAGGATAAGTTCGCCGCTGAAACCGGGCAGCATGCTGAAATGGATCCGTGTCGAATCCGAGGGAGTATATAAAGACGGCTCGGACACAGAATATAAAAATAAGGGCAGCGTATGGTACCGCGCGGACAACCCGGCGATAAGCGAACAAACCGTTGATAATTAATATTTAAGATAGACAGAAAGGATGGGAGAGCGTATGCGACGCGTAAAAGGCTTTACTCTGGTCGAGATCGTCATAGCCACATCTTTTGTCGGACTCGCGTTTTTATTGGCGTCAAGTCTGCTGAACCTCGGCACAAAAAGCCTGGGTATGGCGACTAAGGAATATGATCTTCAAACCAGTATCCGGCTGGCGGCGCAAACGGCCACATCAAAAATCCGTTACTCGACGGCTATCTTCACGATCCCCAAAACCAGCTTCAGACCCGATAATCTCTCGACCCGCTGGGATTATTTCGGCATAGAGGATACTACCATAGATTCCAGACCCGCCAGCCAGATCGTCCAGTATGTCTGGAACGAATCAAGCGCGACACACAAAAAAACCGTTATAGTGGAACCCAGAGCGGATATTACCTATTCCTTCGCTTTTTTCAAGGATGTCAGCGTGAGCGCCGACAGCGAAATTATCGAGAACGAATTGCTCAATTTTAAGATTGAGGGCTATTTGAACGGCGATACCTCCGCGCCGTATATTACCATAGACGGGCTGGCTTTAGCCGCCAACTCGCTGCAGATAGTCGAATCCGGAACAGATTTGAACCGCGCCACGGCCATCGCGTACCGCGGCGAAGAACGCCCCGGAGCGTTTGTCGGGCATATCGCCATGATTCTAGACTGTTCGGGCAGTATGGAATACTACATGCACAACAGCAACATAGCCCCGGTCGGGCAGCGCAGGATAGATGTTCTTAAAGACGCCGCGAAAACACTGCTCAACAACCTCGGGGCGTATGATATGATAGACGTTTCGCTTATACCGTTTTCCAGTTCCGCGAACGATCCGCATCCGTTCAGAAAAACCGACGCCGATAACACACAACTTATCAACGCGATTGATTCGTTAATCCCCGTGGGAGGCACAAACACGGGCGACGCGATCAGAAGGGCGTATTATCAGCTCAAGGCGCACAACGCCACAGTTCCGTACGGTACCGCCAAGAATTATTTGATCGTCCTGGTTGACGGAGACACCACAATGTGCAGCATCAGGGACTGGAACTCAGCCGCCAGGCCGTACGCCTCGGACTATTTTCTGTCCTCGGGCAACATCAAGAATGATTCCACCTGGCTCTATATAGACGACACAAGCGCCGGCTCCATCCAAGGCTCCTTAAGACCGTTCCAGATAGCCGGCGGCGGCAGCTTCATGACAAATCTCACCACAAATTACGTGAATAAGTGCGGCAGCGATTTTTTTAGCTCCACTAACTTCGCCAAGCCGTTCTTAATCGCCTTATCAAACTCCGTCAGCACCGACGGCCTTAACAATATATCGGGAGCTCTCAACACCCCCGCGGCGAACGTCTTCAGGGCGGACGACTCGGCGTCGCTTAACAGTGCCTTTACCTCGATAATGGACGAAATTTTAAGCGAACTCTGGCATTTGAACGGGCCCAGTCTTTAATGTCTGTGATGAGGTGTGAAATGAAAACTCATAAAGGTTTGACTCTGGTTGAGATAATTATCGCCTTCGTGATCCTGTCGGTGATGGCGGGCATGTTTATACCAGGCGTTATCAGTCAGTACGCGCTGATGCAAAACGCAAAGGCAATCACCGAGAACGTTTTTTCATCGGCTAATCGAGCCGAGCGGAAAGCGCAGGATATAAAAGACACCCTCGCGGGTACGCCCGCGCCAACTCCCCTGCCCGCGCCCAACACATACACGATGTTCCCCGGCACGGCGGATCAGCGTACAGTATCGTATTACCCCGTGGAGGAGTCCATAAGTGACATAGATGGCAATCCCAGCTCGAAAAGCATATATTCCGTCGTCGCGGACGTCCGGCAGCCGGAGTTCGCGGTTCCGGTTACTACCAGCCTGGAAACAAGAATAGAAGTAGGAGGGGTCGTCGTTGACGGCTCGTACGTGGAGTCGGCGACGAGGATTACCACGGATTACACCATGGATCATCCCGAGCTGCTATTGATCAACAAATATCAGTGGTACGTTTCGGGTCCAGGGTTCCCGATGCGATGGGATAACGTGGACATGAGCGATCCGGGCGTCGGGATAAACGTTCCCATGTTCCCGAATCATTTCAGCATCATCCCTTACGCGACCGGAAGTCAATTGGTTATAACTCCGGAGATGGCGGGCAGACATGTGGTTTGTGTTATGACGCCCGCGGCCATTACCGGCAAAATGGGGCTCTCGATTATCAGCAAGCCCCTGTATATCTACGGCCTTCCGGTGTTTGACAATCTGGCGGCGCACTATGACGCCTCGCTGGTTGATCTGCCTCCGGGCGACACGGTGGTATACACATGGCCGGATATTTCCGGCAACGGTTCGGACACCGCGCATTACGGTACCCATTCCTCAGGCGTTTTGTCGATTACGGATTTCCCCATACTTACCGGCAGGGAATACCCGATAAAGGCGCGTGAGATAGGTTTTGACGGCAGCGGCTGGATGGAAGCGCCCGGACTTATATTGAACGGCTCGGACGATTTTACGATGTTCGCTGTGGTAAAGGCCGACAATGTGACCGATAGCGAGATTGTCAGCAACGGCGCGGCCTGGTCGTTTGACATGTCGGTTTATCCGGGGCTCTTGGATGACGAATGGTATATACTCGGCATCAACTCCGACACGAAACGCACTGTGGGCAAGGACGCGTCAATCTCCTCCGATGATCCGCTAGGCGACGGGGCAAGCTCGGATGTGGTAAGGATAGCCGATAACGGCAGCACGGTCCACCTTGCCGAATTGATCATTTATGATACCCTGCTGCTGGACAGTGAGTGGGAAGAAGTAACCCAATATTTGGGAAATAAATATAACATAGATTAAAATTTAAATAGTTACGAATGCTAATAGTAATAGTAAAGGAGATGTGGAAATGAACCTGACATTGGCCCTGCCATTTAAAAAATCCAACGGACACGCTCAGAGTCTGGCTCAAAAGTTTACCGCCAAAAAAAAACAGACCGCAAAATACAAAGTCGCGCTGTGCATTGACATAGGGAGCTGCTATACGAAGATGCTGCTCGGAAGGCAGAGGCCCAATGGCCTGTTTATTGAGCAAAACCGGACGGTAGGCACGCCGGAGGGGGCGTACGCCGACGGGACCATAATCAACGCGGCGCAGCTCGCGCCTATGCTTAATAATCTGACCTCGCGGGACAGCGGCGTAACAAAGGATTTAATCTTTTCCATTGAAAGCACAAAGATCATCAAACGAGAGTTTGTAATACCCAAAATACCCGACGAGGACATTCTGGGGCTGGTAACATATGAGATGATGCAATATCTTCCGATAGATATCTCCGAATACACCATCCAGCCCAAGGTAATCGGCGATGTCTCGGAAGAAGACGCGGAAAAGATCAAGGTGTCCGTGAACGCCGTGCCCAAGAGTATTATTCAGGCGTATCAAAGGCTGTTTACGTCTGCGGGGCTTAAACCGATCTCAATGGATATAAACTCAAATTCCGTTGAAAAAATGATCCAATGTGATATGGCGCGGAATCCCTCAAGCGAGTACGCCGAAAAAAACATAGTTTTTATTGATATGGGGCACTCCTTTTTTAACGTCTCTGTCTATGAAAACGGAAAATATCAGTTTAACCGCGCTATCGAGATAGGCGGGCGTATGCTGGACCAGAAGATCTCAGAGCTGCTGAAGGTGGACATCAAGAAAGCCGAGCATGTAAAAAAAGAGCTGTGCGGCCAGATAAGCGTGATGGAGCTGGACAAAAAATACGGGCATATGCCCGACGACCATAAGCCGCAAACCATTTATGAGCACACGCTTATTGAGTTTATGTCCATAATAAACCAATGGGCGAACCAGGTGGATAAGGTGCTTCAGTACATGATTCGCAGCAGAGAGAGAAAGATAGACAGGATATATATCTACGGCGGAGGTTCATTGATCAGCGGGATCAGCGAATTCTTCGAACAGAAGCTGGCGATTCAGACCGTCCCGGCGGGCGCGCACCGATGCTGTGAGTACGGGCCGGCCGTCAACGCGCAAAATATAATGTTAACGCATGGGAACGCTCTCGGCGCTCTTTTAATAGTTTAGCCGATTAACACGGAGGGAAGATATGTCTGAGATTAATTTTTTAGAACCTGAAGGTAAAGAACCGGAGAAGTCAAACTTTGGGAGACTGTTTATAATAATCCTCCTGATAGTCGCGGCCGTCGCGGTCGCCTTTCTTACGTTGCGCAAAACGATTGAGTTGAGTACTCTGGAGAAGGAGAAATCAACAATGAATCAGTTCATCGAATCCGCCGACACTATAAGGCAGATCGCGGTGTATAGGGAAGTTCAGGACGAAATCGCGGAGGTTAAGAATAAGACTATACCGATAACGAACGCTTATACCACATATAAAATTCTCAATACGGCGACCGGCCCTCTTATAGACCGTTACGTTTGGGCGCCCATCAAGGCAAACCCGGACACAATGGAATTTCAGGGCCTTACTATAGCCGGGAATAATCTGACGGTAAATGCCGTCGTAAGGGATACGGGCGTTATGCGGCAGTATATGACCGACTTAGCGGGCATGACGACAGTAGTAGATAAAGACAATATAGATAAGATCCAGGATGCCGCGAAAGCCGAAGGGGATAAGGAGATCGACAGATTTAAAAATCCATTTACTGTTGAAATAATAGGGGGGAACACCGATCTCGCCCTTTTCGAACAGCCGTTCTTAGGGCAATTGAAAATATTCATTAACAAGGATATAACTCAGGATATGTTTAACTTACTAGGGAAGGTGCCGGATTATGGGTCGGAAACTATCGAAAAATGAAAAAATGTTAATACTGTTGCTGGTTGTCGCGGTAATAGGGTTCGCTTATTACTATCTATTCTGGGAAAAAATCGCCAAAAAGATAGAGGCGAATAAAGCTGAAATCAGCGCCATTGAAATAGTATACAATGATTATCAGAAAAAAATCGGCGGGCTGAACGCGCTTAAGGAAGAGCTAGAGAACTTGAAAAGCCAGCCTTCTAATAAAGATAACTTCTATTCGGCCAATGAAAAACAGGAAATCTATATGGATTTCCTGCAGAAGCTAGTCGCCGATAACAATTTGCTGCTCGAAAGCATAACTTTTGAGCAGGAGAGGATTGAATTGCCCGCGGCGGCGGAGCCGATTGCTGACGCGGAAAATCAAAGCGGGGACACGCTGGCGACACCTATCCCCGAGAATCCGGCCGCTTCGGGCGCTGCCGCCGCGCCGTCGCCTTATTTCAACCTGACCAGCGCGATTATGTCATTTTTCGTGGATTATGAAACCCCCGAACAGCTTCTGGATATGCTTGATACCATCCAGAAGCATGATAAGATGGTTGTAGTAGATTATCTGTCGTTCAGTGTTGGCATGAATCACCTGCCTGAGTATTATGTAAGCCATGTGGATCACTCGGAGGGAACCTCCGTTAAAATGTACCGCTGCAACGCCATGATACAGTTTGTGAGCCTGATTGATCCTTCGGAAGAGACGCCGGTCGACCCCGAGGCGGACACGTCGGAAGAAACGCCGGTCGACCCCGAGGAGGCGGACACATCCGAAGAGACGACGACCGCCTCCAGTACGGACGCTGTTGTGGACGTGCCCGTGGTAACATCATAGACTCAGCGATCTTTTGGGTTTTGCGTTTCCCTTGAGAGAGAAAAAAGAAAGGCGGGCGATCAGACAATTAGAGCCGATAAAGCAATACCCCCCAGAGCTAAGACATCCGACGGAACTCCGGAAAGACCGCGTATGAATTCGTTCGAATCGCTCGCCGGTCCGTCGAAAAAAGTATCGGCAGCGCGGCAGCCGGCGCGTCCGGTCGATACACAACCCAACGCCGCCGAATTTCAAATCTCGTCATTGGTCGAAAACTTGGTTAAGGAGTTTTATTCCGAGCCGCTGGCTTCCGCGAACGCGCAAGCCCCGGAGGAAGATGTTCAACCTCTGATAAACCTTCAACCTATAGACGTCCAACCGATAGACGTTCAGCCCGAACCAGTCAGGCTGTTTGAAGAGAGAGCGCCGGATCTCGGCGGCATAGACACCGAGCTTGAGGCGGAAAACAAAGCGGCGGCGATAAGCGTTCAACCGGGAATAGACGGCTTGTTTGAAACGGAAGTGTCGGCTCTCCGCCAGGCCAAAAGCGCGGAGAGAGAAGCGCCGGCCTCGTTGGCTAACAACATTTTGGAGATTAATACAGACAGCGATAAGCCCTATAATAAGGATGTTGATATTCCAGTCGGCTCGTTGCGCGGGTATGGAATCAATATAGACAACAGACTGCCGATGAGGGAGTTTGTGGACGATACAAGAATTATTCCCGGTAATATTTCCGAGATAATGAGTGTCGTGGAAACGTATTCCGACGCGGCGGCCAATGAAATTGAGGAATTGCTGCGGAAACTCTGCCTCGATTCCGATGATCCGATGATTTCCAATAAGGGGTTGTACACGGTTCAGTATATCCGCAAGCGCAGAGGCCAGGAGGGCGACGGCGGGCTGATCTCCGCGATGATAGCCAGGGAAGAAAAGATGATAAACGAATTACGGCGGTAAATTAAACGAGGGGGAATGACTGTGCAAACCGGACAAGCGCTTAATAAAAATGTTTATGAGGATAATACGTTTAATTATGTGGGAACCTTATATAAACTAATAGCGTCCGCCGCTACCGGGGAACTGCTGTATGGGCTGGTGGAAGGCAAGCCCTCCGGGAAAATGCTGGTATTGCCGCTTGATAATATTGTCAACATCATTGAGGAAAACATAGTGATAGACAGCCGGGAAGCGCTGCAGGATTTTGAAACCTTTGGAGAAAACGCTAAAGGCGAATTCCTGATTATTGACGATCATATCTCCGCGCAGCCGGAGATTAAAAAGGCTATAGCGGACCGCGTCGCCGCCAAAGCCGAAGCAAGAGGCCGCGCGTCGTACTTTACGTTCATGAATTACGAAAATGCCGAGACCGAACAGTATTCGCCGGTAACGACTATGACCGCGACCGCGGTGGCCGAGCGTCCCCAACCTCTTGAAAGCTCCCAATTGAACGAGAGGGAAGCGAGGCTTCGCTCACAAGAGGAACTTCTGCGCGCCGAGGAAATCCGCCTGAAGCGGGAATTTGAGCGAAAATACGACGAGCTTCGCCAACTTGAATTGAATATTGAGAATGAAATGAGGGTTTTACAGAAATTGATTGATCAGAGGAAGCATTTAAGCCCGGAAGAAAACGACCTGGCCCGCCTGTTTATACGTCAGGAAGAGCGGCTTAAGCTGGCTTCACAATCTCAGGCCATGCCAGTGAGCGCGAAGCCTGATCTTGGCGTCGCGCCATCTATACCGGAGCCTGAAAAAAATCCAGTCATTGACTTTAATTTAAATCCGAAAGCCCAAATAAGATCCGCCGGCGCTTTAAACACTGATTTTATCTTCGGCAGTCGCAAAGCCGCCGCGGAAACGAATACGCCTGACATTAAACCGACTGGTGTTAAAATGGATATGGCCGATCTCAGATCGTTTGGCGGTACGCCCGTGACGGCTGAGGTTAAGCACAGTATCGTTGATCTAAGGCCGCCTGAGGTTAAACCCAATTTCGTTGATCTCAGGCCGGCTGAGGTTGAGCCCAATATCGCTGATATCAGGCCGGTCGAGGTTAAACCGAATATACCTGATATCAATCCTATTGAGCTTAAACCGGTTCAGGCCGTTAACGTCCCGGTCGCTGAAAATCCCAGGCCTATTGAAGAGTCAACGGATCCCATTCAAAATTTTATCAACAAGCAGCGCAGAGATCTTTTAGGAAAGACCGTGACGAAAAATATAAACGATCGGGAAGGCAACATATTGCTTAACGCCGGAACCGTCATTACTGATACGGAGTTCGATAAAGTAGTGTCAAAAAACAAGGATTCCGTTATAGAACTCGCGATGTATGCGGAGTAGGTTTTTACTCTATAATATTCTTGAAATCACCCCTCAAACATGCGATACTTATCTCATGGAGGGGTGGTTTTCTTGTATACACGGCAATTCAACACCACAGGATTATGTATGCCGGAACAGGATTATATGGCGGATATCAGCGATCGGGTGGAAGCTGTCAAAGAAATGGTGGATCTCGGCCAATATTTCACTATAAACCGCCCGCGGCAATTCGGAAAGACGACATTACTGGAAGCGCTCGCGCGGCGGATTTCCGGTGAATATATCTGCGCCAGTATCAGTTTTGAGGGGCTTGGGGACGAGAGTTTTGAGAATACCGCCGCGTTTTGCCAGGCGCTGACGGATAAAATCAGCGCGGATCTCCGCAGATCTCCCGCCGGTTATGAAACAGCTTACGCGAAGAGTTGGATGGATTCATCTGTTATCACGTTTAACCTCTTGGATAAGCACGTTTCAAAAATGTGCCGGGGGAAGAAAGTCGTCCTCTTAATAGACGAGGTCGATAAAACCAGCGATAACAGGGTATTTCTTCACTTTCTTGGCCTTTTGCGCGATAAATTCTTAAACAGGAAAAAAGGTCTGGATGATACCTTCCAAAGCGTTATACTGGCGGGTGTATATGACATACGGAACCTGAAGCTGAAGCTTATAAACGAAGGGGTATATAAGCCTTCGGGGCAGGAAGGGCGTCTGCTCAACTCGCCATGGAATATAGCCGCGGACTTTTTGGTGGATATGTCTTTTCATCCGCGGGACATCGCGGGCATGCTGAGCGAATATGAAGCCGACCACGCGACAGGCATGGATATTGCTTCGGTTTCTGAGTTAATCTATGAGTATACCGGAGGATACCCGTTTTTAGTGTCAAAGATTTGTCAAATGCTCGACAGAGATAAATCCCTGACGCGTGACTGGTCTCCGCGCGGCGTTCATCGCGCGGTTAAAGCGCTTGTCCGGCAAAGCGGCAGTTTATTTGGCCAGAACAATACCCTGTTTGACGACATAAGCAAAAACTTAGAAAACTATCCCAATCTATACTCGTTTATCTACGATATCCTGATCCTTGGAAAGCGCAAAAACTATACCGGCACTGTCCCTACCATTCAGATGGCCGCCATGTTCGGATTCATCAAGAACATCGACGGTTTTGCGGTGATTTCCAATCGAATATTTGAGATAATTATGGCTGATTATTTTATCGCCAAAGACGACGAAAACAGAAGCCATGCTCATATAACCGGATATCACGGCGATATAATCACCGGCGGGCGTTTTGACATGGAACTCTGCCTCTCGAAATTCGCTGATCTTTTCCGGGAGATCTTTACTGAAAAAGACAAACCGTTTATTGAAGAACACGGCAGGATGCTGTTTTTGACATATCTCAAACCGCTGATTAACGGCGGAGGGTTTTACCATATTGAAAGCCGGCTGACCGACCAGCGGCGCATGGATCTGGTTGTCGATTTTGGCTTGGATCAATTTATCATAGAGTTAAAACTATGGTATGGCGAGACTGCCCATGAAAAGGCGTATGAACAGTTAGCCGGGTATTTGAAAAGCAAGCGGATGGCCGAAGGATACCTGCTGACTTTCGACTTCCGGAAGGATAGGAACCGCGCGCCGCGGGCTGGCTGGGTTGAATGGGATGGTGTGAGGATATTTGATGTGGTGGTGTGAGTGACGCGCAATAAGGAGTATGAAGCAGCGCTGAAACAAGAGTTGCGGATTGCGGATAGGTAAGTATTTATGCCGACGAACGCTAAAACGGCTATGCGTGATTTGAACCAGAACAACAACCAAACCGGGATGGCGTTCTTTTTATATCCAAAAATTGGACGCCACACCGCACTAATGAACTTTCCAAATCTTCCGATATAACTAGTGTAAGCAAATTATAAAACTGAAAGCGGGGTGGCTGCCATGAAGAACTTCATAACCAGCGCCGCGATTGTCTTTATTCTATCTTTCAGTTTCCCACAATACGCTTTAGCGAAAGAGATAAACACAAATTTGAATGTGGTAACCCCTACCCTCGTAACTATGAATATAGACCCATTCAATATGCGGGATAAAGGGCAGATATATTCCGAAAGGTATGTGTTTGAAAACAGAGGCGAAAATGACGTGGCGCTGACGTTTACGCCTTCGGAAATCGAGTTTGCCGATGACGCGGGCGTTTATCCGCTTTCTATTCCGTTCACCGACAGCGGGGAACTGAAAGACAGCGAGCTGAAAGCCGTTTATATAACCCTCAATTTTGACAGGGAAGATTGCGAGCCTATTCTGTTAACCGATAATATAATGGACGAACAAACAATTATTCTGAAAGCGTCTCGATTCAATGAAAACGGAAATTTTATGGAATTATCGGAGGATTCTCAATTAACCATATGGTTTTCCGGCGACATGAATGAAATGACATTAACGGAATGGGACTCGGACGACATAAAGTTACAGATATATTACAATTTGTTATCCATTGATCGGGAAAATACTGTTGAACTAGATTCGATTTCCAGATTGGCTGAAACGGATTCTTATGAAATAACATCCGATTCATCATTACAACACGAAGTAATTGACGACAGCGGAGAAAAAATTACGGGAAAATATGAAAATGTTTCATCGGATACTAATAACGTTTCTGCAAATAATGATTCCGATACAATTTTGCCACACAAATTTTTCAGTGATTTATCTGATGCTGATAATACGAGCGGCGGTTCGCTGGAAGCATCGCCCCCGGCAATTACGCGCGAATCCGGGGCGGAAACTTAACTCGCGGGCTTAGAAGCCTTTTCTGGGTTATCACCGCGTCATTACAATGACGGCAGCGCATACAATTTTACAGCAAATAATTGAGGAGAGAATATGTCCAACAATAATCGTGAAGATAAAAGCGAGGAAGCGCGAACTAAACAATCCGGAGGGTTTAACAAAAACACCGTCCTGTTGTTTTCCGGCATGATTCTTGCGTCCGCTGCCATACTTGCGGCGGTTTTCATTGGAAGGCAGCTAAAAGGAGAGCCGGCGGTGGATTTACAGCATACTGCTGTCAGCGCCGGTATACCCATAATTGATGCGAATAACCTTGAGGCTGTTAAATTCAGCGAAGACGAAAAGGCTTCCAAAACATCGTTTACAACGCATATGAATACCATCTGGAATTTTAAAAGCGCCGAGTCGCCTTCTATCGACGCGGTTGTCGGAAATTCCGCTTCCAATAATTACCCGTTCTTCTTTGATGTTAAGTTGAGCGACACGGGAGAGGTTATATATAATTCATCCCTCGTACCTGTAGGCAGTAATGTGAGGGAGATATTATTAAACAGGGACTTACCCGAAGGCGAGTATGAAGCTATTTTAACTTATCATTTGGTTGACGATGAAAATAACGACACGGTTCTGGCAAGTGATTTAGGTTTTACTATTGAAATTAACGTTCAAAGTTGAAAACGGTTCAACAGGCTGCGCCATGGACGGCGGATGCCTTTGAATAGATACTATTATTTCAATACAATACAAGGAGGTATGTATGAAGAGATTTAAGAAAGCGGCGGCGTTGACCGTATCCGCAGTTATGACCGTAGGCGCCGCGTCTGCTGTATTTGCCGCGGCCACGCCTGACCAGGGCCAGATTGATGTGGATATCACGGTGGAAAACCCGATATTTGAGGTTACACTGCCCACTGCCTTGTCGGCGGCTTTAGATCCATTTGAAATGGCGGAAGAAGGGCAGCTTTACTCCAGCGAACAGGGCGCGCTGATTATCAACAAAACCAACGTGCCTGTAAAAGTGGAATTTGATTTCACCGCTAGGCTCTATAATGATGCCGAGTTTTTAACTCCGGACGATCTCGACTTGGACACTGAGGATCCTGAGAAAAAAGCTATTTATCTGGGCGTTGAAGTAGCGGACGAGATTACTTTTAACGGAGATGACATTGACACCATATCATACGAAGAGGCTAACCCCGAAGACACAGACGGCAGTTTTGTCCCGTTTGTGGGTAAATGGACCAATGCGGGCCACACGGATACCGATCCTATGGACGCGGCGAAATCTTTTATAAGTTTCGCTTTGGACAAAGCGCAGTTTTCCGGAGAGGCATATCAAGAACCCGCCGCTAACAGCGCTGGAGTCGCGGCTTTCCGTTTATACGCCTCGTTAAACCCGTACGCGCCAACTGGGCAGTCCTGGACAGGTGAGGATGTCAAAATTGTCGCCAACTATAAGCTTAAGGCTTACAGCAAGGCCCGGTACACTGAAGTCGCAACCTCGGGAATGGCCGCGGACGCAGGGTTGAACCTGATAACACGTCAGACGCCGAGTGATGATTTAGCGGAAATTGGCGGAGTGGTTACACCTGAAACACCGGTGGAAACACCGGTTGGTTTTACGCAGGGCGAAACGCCGGCTAATAGTCAAATGTACACTGTTTCAAAAGCCACGGTTCCGTCTGGCGGTTATACCGTTCCATTTAATTTCGGCGGATACACAATTACTGAAGTTAAAGTGAATGGCACTACTCTTTTAGCGGAGGGCACAGACTATGCTAATCAAGACGGCAATTTCGTTATAAAAAAGAGCAGAACTGATGCCTTTACGAATGGCGCCAAAGCAATTACTATAAAGCTATCGAATACTCAGACTTATACGCTGAATATTACCGTAACAGCTTAAGTTCCAAAAGAGCCTTCTGTTTATACAGAAGGCTCTTTAGAGTTCACTCGCGGGTCATCCCCCATTTTCTTGTCGTAACCCGCTCGATCTGAGAAAACACTAAAAACTCAGCGAGTATACCGATTGCCGCGATAACGATTACGCCGGCCAGCACGTCGGCAATCTTCGCGTAAGCCCGCCCCATGTATATGTAATAACCCAATCCACCCGCAGCGCCTATTATTCCGAACACCATCTCGACGGAAATAACCGCGCGCCAGGCCCTGCCCCAACCGGTGCGCAGCCCGGCAAGAAATTCCGGCATAAGCATGTAAATTGTTATACCCGTAAACATCTTCCGGGGGGAAAGGCCTATATTCCGCCCGAATTCTATCTGCGCCGCAGAAACCGAACGCAGGCCGTCAAGCAGATGACGCACAAGCGTCCATAATACGCCGTGGATAATTATTATACACATCGCTTTTAATTCTATGCCGAACCACATAATGATAAGAGGCATAATGGCGACCGCGGGCAGAGGGTTCAGTATATTCGACAGTGTATTGAATAGACCCTCAATCGGCTTAAGCCAAGCGCAAAGGGCGGTAATAACAACGGCAAGCGCGAAGCTGATTAAAAAGCCCAGCGACACAAGCCATATGGAACTCAGCGTTTGGAGTCCGAGCCGACCGAAAACTAACTCCCGGTATAAACGCGGCATGACCGTACTAAATGGAGGTAATATGTAAGTGTTTGTCAAGCCCAGACGAGCGGAAACCTCCCAAAGGATAATTAAGGCTGCCAGCCAGATAATAGATTTCTCTTTATGGACAGAAAATATTTT
>JAISZF010000272.1 GCA_031269415.1 Clostridiales bacterium | reverse complement strand
TGAGGACTGAGTAGGCGTGCGTCGTGCCCACGTTTTTCAAAGTTATGGTAACGTCGGTTATACGGCCCGCCGAAAGCGGAACACTCTGAGGCGACAGTACCTTAACCAGCGGAGCTGCTGTCGGCGTTTCAGGCGCCTGCGTGGGTTCCGGCGGGACGTAGAGATCCTGCATCGAATTGATCTTGTCATAAATATCGTTCAGTTGAGACTGTATGTCGTCTGTGTCATTGCTGGCAGGTGTAGGATACGGCGCAGGCGTTTCAGTCGGTGAAGCGCTTGAGATGGGCGTCGGCGTCAATTCACCGGCGCGGGCCGCAACTGACCGCAGTAATATAAAAGCCGCCGCTAAGGATACAATGGTTATAGGTATTCGCTTAAGCGTTCTCATCTAGTTCCCCCCTTCGTCCTCTCTATCGCTTCCACCAGACCGTCCTTTATTCTGATTATCTCATCCGAATAGCGCGCTATCTCCATGTCATGCGTGACAATTATAAGGGTCTGCTTGCGCGTATGCGCGATGGAAGTGATGAGGTCCATCATTTCTATGGTGGTTTTGCTGTCCAGATTACCGGTTGGTTCGTCCGCGAACACCACCCGCGGGTTGTTTATAAAAGCGCGCGCGATGCTTATGCGCTGCTGCTGGCCGCCGCTCATCTGCGAGGGCTTATGCCCGGCGCGGTTTAGCAGGCCCACGGCTTTCAGCATTTCGGCGGCTCTCTTCCGCCTCATCTTCTTAGGCATGCCGCTGAATATGAGGGGCAGTGTCACGTTCTCCATGGCGTTAAGCGTGGGCAGCAGATTATACGACTGAAAGACGAAACCCACATATTTCTGGCGGAACAGGGCAAGCTGCTTCTCGGAAAGCCTCTCGATATGTTCGCCGCAGAAGACGATTTCGCCCTTTGTGGGCTTTTCCAGACCGGCAATCAAATTCAGCAATGTGGATTTACCGGAACCGGACGTGCCCAGCAGGCAGTATATCTTCTCGCGCTCGAAAGAGAGGCTGACGTCGTTCAGCGCTATGATCCTCTCATCACCCATGCGGTAAACTTTTCTTACACTCTTTAGCTCTATGATATTCTCCAGACAACCACCCCCCTGAACATGACCATAATATAAAGACCCGTCTGACGCCGGAAAAGTTCCGATAAAATAATATCAATGTCATTCATTGTACACAAAGAAATTACGGATAGCAAGAAAAATAGACGGAGCCATTCCGGTTCCGCCTTATTAGCCTATGGAACTGCTTTTTTTACCTCAACCGCGCTATCATACGAAGCTGCCGGATTATCACGCCCGGCTTGAGCCGTGCGCCGTACATCAGGACGCCCACACGGTAAATCAGTGTCGCCATGTAACCCATGCCCAACACCGAAAGCGTCAGTACGCCAACAGACAGAGCGATTTGCCAAGCTGGCACGCTTGTCAGCGCGATACGCGCGAACATGGCCAGCGGCGAGGTGAAAGGGACGAAAGAGCATACCGCCATAAGGAAGGAGTCCATGTTCCCCGTCGCCATGGAAAACATTACACCGACGAAGGAGAACACATAAACCAACGTCGCAGGAAGCACCGCGTTATTCAATTCCTCCATGCGGGACACAAAACTGGCGAAAGCGGCGTAGACAAAGGCGTACAGTAAAAAGCCCAGCAGAAAAAAGACAACCGCGAAACCGAAGATACTCGCGGACATATTGAACATGCCGGAGATTACGCCGTCCGGCTCATGGTACGTTGCATTTGCGCGGAAGGCCAAGAACATGCCGCCAAGCGTCAGACTCAATTGCAGCAGTCCCGCCGCCGACGTCCCCAGCACCTTGCCGAACATCAAATCTTTTGTGTCAGTCGCGGTGATTAACACCTCCATCGCGCGGGAACTTTTTTCAGTAGCGACAGAGGACGCTATCATCTGTCCGTAGAGCATGATGGCAAAATACAGAACGAACAACATGATATATACGTTCCAAAACCGTTCCGCCTGATTTTTACCGCTTGCCGTAAACTCGACAGTCGCCGCGGGCGTCATTTCCAACACTTCGGCGGCCTGCGCCCGCGTCGCGCCGAACGATAGCATTTGTCTCAGTTGATAACGTTTCTTCATCAGAGCGTTGAATCGCGTGCCGAAGGTATCGTTCAATGGCAGGTTTTCTGTTATTCTCGTGTACGCGGCGGGTGAATCGAGAAAAATGACTTGTTTGTATTCGCCGGATTCCACAGCCGCTAACGCCTGTTCTTTAGAAAGGTAAACGTCTTCAAAGATATATTCCGTTCCATCGAAGCCCTCTATGAAAAGCTCCGCCGCGCCGTCTTCGCCCACGATAGCCACTTTTTCGGAAGATTCCGCATCGTCATTTCCGCCCATATCCAACAGAGCGCCGATTCGCGGCCATGACAGCATCACGCCCACGATTACAACCAACCCCGCCGTTGTAATGATATAAGCCTTGTGTTTCGCGTAGCTTTTGAAGGTGAACCAGAAAACCGTCATCAAGTTTCTCATTATTCAAGCTCCTCTTTCGTGTGCTTGACAAAGATGTCGTTCAAGGTTGGTTCGACTACGCCCATATGGTCAAAGTCAATGCCGCTCGCTGTTATTTTCGCGAAGCAGCCGGCCTTATCGCCACCGCCACGCAGTGTGATTAACACATCGCCGCCGTTTTGCTCGGCGTTAGAAAATTCGGCCTGGCAAAAATCAAGCATTGCCTTTATGTTGACCGTAGATACCCTCACAAGATTCCGCTCATACGAACGTTTGATCTCTGCAATGCCGCCCGAAACCGCGATCACACCGTGGTGAAGCAGAGCGACGCCGTCACAGAACTCCTCCACATAGTTCATCTGATGGGAGGAAAACAACACGATTTTTCCTTTGTCAATCATCTCGCGCACGGCGTCTTTCAGTACTTCCGCGTTGACGGGGTCAAGGCCGGAGAAAGGCTCATCAAGGATAATGATATCCGGTTCTGTCATAAGTGTCGCCGCAAGCTGAATCTTCTGCTGATTCCCCTTGCTGAGTGTAGCGAGTTTTCTGTGCGCGTATTTGCCCATGCCAAGCTTTTCGAGCCAGCGGCTGACCGATTTTTTGGCGGCGGCGGATTGAAGCCCGCGCAGTTTCGCGAGATAAACAAGCTGCTCCGTAATCTCCGTTTGTTGATACAAACCGCGTTCTTCGGGCATATAGCCGATCAATACGCCGCGCCTGTCAAACGGCTTGCCGTCAAGCAAAACACTCCCTCTGTCCGCGGCGAACACTCCCATGATGATACGGATAACTGTAGTCTTTCCCGCGCCGTTGCGACGCAGCAAGCCATAGGCTTTACCGCTTTCCACGCGGAAATTCACACCTTTAAGCACTTCTTTTTCGTCGAAATTTTTATATACATTTTGTGTCTCAAGTCTCGTAAATCCCATAACGCATCCCCTTCCACAACGGTCAATCAGATTATAACATGATAACCGCTGCGATCAAGCGGCGTTATCAGTAAAATTTATGAGACTATTAAATATCAGATACGTTTGGTATAATATAAAGAAAACAGGAGGTGTTTCCGACGCGAGCTTTTAAAGAACCAGTCAGTTCGCTGACTCATATGTCATTTGCCATATTGGCCGTGCCGCTTACAGTTGTAATGACCGCTCTGGCCGCTTGGACGCGTTCGCCGGTAAAGATAGTGGCTTTCTCGATATTCGGGGCTTCGCTCATTCTGCTGTACACGGCTTCCAGCGTATACCATGCTGTAAAAGCCAGTGAGAAAGTTGAGCTGCGCCTGAAAAAGATCGATCATTCCATGATCTTTGTTCTAATCGCTGGTACGTATACCCCCATTTGCCTCATAGCACTGAAAGGCGCGTGGGGTATCGCCATGCTGTCTGTGGTATGGGGACTTACTATTGCCGGATGCGTTATGAAAATTCTATGGATAAACTCACCGAGATGGCTTTATACGCTGATCTATTTGTTTATGGGCTGGATTGTGATAGTTGCCGTTAAGCCGATGCTGAACAGTATAACTGCGGGCGGCTTGCTTTGTCTGCTGGCGGGCGGGGTTATGTACAGCGCGGGTGCGGTGATTTACGCGCTGAAACGGCCGAGGCTCAAAAACAAATTTTTCGGCTTCCATGAGATATTCCATATTTTCGTTATGGCCGGCACGGTTTTGCATGTTTGCTTTATGTTTATATGGCTGATGTAATTAAGCCGCGAACCATTTCCGATTCGCGGCATTTTTTTAGACTTCAATGGATTTCCAAGCTACCGCGCAGCGTTTTTTGTCGTGCGCGACGCCGACGCAAAGCACTATAAACCTATCCAGTTAGGTTGTGAATTACGTTAAAACCGATAAATTATATTAATAATTTTAACATATTCTATATTGTTCAACGTAAATTATGTAATGCAGCAATTTATGAGACGTTTACGACAACAGGGCACAACCCTATGCCCTCTACCAGTCGCTGGTGGGGCAAGCCGACAAATGTTTGATTGACAAGCAATGAACTACAGTTTATAACTCGTTTCAGTCCCGTGTCAATGAATGTTTCCAATTATAATTAATCCCATCAGTTGAATAGCCTGCGACTTTCGTATATACTAATGTAGCCGCGATTTTTGTCATTAGAAAATGAGGGGGGATGTCTGTGAACCGTGTCGCCAAATTGGCTGTGCTGAACGGCAGCCTTTCACTGCTCAATATCATTATATTCTCCAGGGCTTTTATCGGGTTGGAGATGTTCGGTCAAAGCGCCCTGGCCACCGCGTTCGGGGTTATGTGGATCTTCTTAACCATCGCCGTATTCCTGTACGGGAATTACAGAATCCTGTACACCGCCCCGCCGCCGCCTCAAAAGATCGCTAACAGCCGTTTTGAAACGCTGGAAAGCTGCGTTGTCCTGCTGACGGAATATATTAACAGGGAAGGCAAGGTATTCGATTCTTCTCTGCAATCGATGAAAAACCAACTGGAGCGCATGTTAAGAAAGGAACGTACCATAACGGACATTCTGCTGCAAAAGTTCCAAGCCACGGAATTAAGCTTCATGAAGTTTCAGGGCCAAATAAACGCCGTGAAAAAGATACTTTGCCTGAACACGCGCAGCGTGTTGAACAGGCTTTACGCCTTCGACGAGAACGAATATGAAAAATCCTTGAGTACTCAGCCCGCGGGAAGGCATACCGAGGCCAAGCGCGCCCTGATGAATGAATACCGGGATTTTCTAACTCAAACTATTGATTATAACGAGGATATACTGCTAAAAACAGACAGACTAATATTGGAGCTGAGCAAACTGAACGATCCCGAGGAACTGAACAACATGGACGCGCTACAGGAAATCGACGCGCTTATCAAAAACACAAAATGGTATAAATAACGCTAGAGAGGATGATAACATGCCGCCCCGTTCAAATAAGGGTTTACTGATTATTATCGGGCTGGCCGTATTGGTGTTCGGCGTTACGTTCCTGGTTGTTAACGGAACGCGCAACGTTGGTATGACAGCCAGCCAGGTGACGGAGGAGCAGGCGCTTTCCACCATGGAACGCCTGTATAAGCGTATCCGGGTAAACACACTTCCACCCAGGAAAGACCAGGTGGAGCTGAACCCCGTCAACGTCGCGGATACGCTTCCCGAAATATCGAAATATCCGGCTCAGGTTGAAAACACCACGCAGGATTTTATTGAGATATTCTCCTCAACCGAAAAGGCCACAGTTTCCAGCAACAGATCAACGGACACCGACCGCTGGCTCGTGGATATGGGCGAGGCGTTCAACCGCTCCGGCGCGAACGTCAACGGGACGCCCGTGTCCGTTCGCGTAAGGGGAATGGCATCCGGCTTGGCGATGGATTATATCTCATCCGGCAAGTATGTGCCGGACGCCTTTACCCCCTCCAACGAACTCTGGGGCGACGCCCTGGAGGCGAACGGCGTGGAGATCAGTCTGGCGGAGAAACGGCTGACCGGAAATGCGGCGGGTATTGTGCTGTCCAAAACCAAACAGAAGGATATAATGGACAAATACGGCTCTACTGGGCTCAACGCCATAGTGCAGGCCGTAACCGCCGGCGATTTGATTATGGGTTACACCAACCCCCTGTCCAGTTCCACCGGAGCGAATTTCCTCACGTCCACGCTGTATTCGTTCGACCAGACCGACCCGTTCAGCGACGAGGCTGTGGCCGCTTTTGAGGGCTTTCAGGAAAATATTCCGTTTGTGGCGTATACCACGCTTCAAATGAAGGATTCGGCGCAGTCCGGCGCGTTGGAGGGCTTTGTGTTTGAGGCCCAGCAATTCGCGAATTCGCCGGATCTGCGCGCGGACTACGAGTTTACCCCTTTCGGCGTGCGCCACGACAGCCCGGTATACGCGCTGGGCGATCTGTCTCCCGTAAAGCGTGAGATCCTGGATCAGTTCATCGCGTACTGCAAGACGGCAGAAAGCCAGCAAGCGGCGGAAAAATTCGGCTTTAACCAGTACGACGACTATGTGCTTGAATTAACGGGAGTACACGGCGGAAGCCTGTCGCAGGCGCAGAAGCTGTGGAAGGAAAAGAAATCGGGCAGCCGGGAGATCATAGCCGTTTTTGTGGCTGATATTTCAGGCAGCATGGACGGAGCGAGGCTCAATCAGTTGAAGCAGTCGCTGCTAATCGGCGCGAACATGATAAGCCCTGAGAGTTCCGTCGGACTGGTTACATTTTCCGACGATGTGAATATAGCCCTGCCCATCGGCAAGTTTGATCTGAACCAGCGCGCGCTCTTTACCGGCGCAGTGCGCGATATGAGCGCCGTCGGCGGCACTGCCATGTTCGACGCCATAGTGGTGGCTGAAAAGATTCTGAGTGACGCTCGCGCGGTTAATCCAAACGCCAAATACATGCTGTTTGTTCTAACGGACGGCGAGGCCAATAAAGGCGCCAGCCTCAAGGACACGCGAGAGATGATTGAGGGGCTGAAAATCCCCATATACACCATTGGGTATGAAGCCGACATCAGCGCGCTGCAAGCGGTATCCAGCATTAACGAGGCCGCGAGCATCAACGCGGACGCGGAAGATGTGGTATATAAGATTCAGAATCTGTTTAACGCGGAAATCTAATGAGAAAGGAACGGATGTAAGTGGGCTTTTCAATGGAAGTTGTGGACGCGATAGAGCTAAAGGAGCAAGTGGCCGCCGAGACTCAGGCGGAACCGGCCGAAAAGGCCAAACTGCGGCAGCAGGCCGCAAACAACGCAATGGCGGTTATGAATGTGGATATGGATTCGCTTACCGAACGCCGCCAGATCTTGCAGTCCATAGAATCGTTCGGTATCGATTCCATGAAAAAATCCTCATCAAAGAACAATTTGCTGAAAACCACAGTGGGTGATCTGTCAAAATCCGGTACAGAGGGCGGACAAATCTCAAAGAGTCTTGCCGACCTGCACCAGGAGATCAAGACGCTCGACCCCAGCGGCATAGATTTTACCAGAACCGGCGTACTGGGAAAGCTCTTCAACCCGGTAAGGGCTTATTTTGAGAAGTACGAGAAGTCGGAGGGCGTAATAGCGGATATTGCCCAGTCGCTGGACAAGGGCAAAGCCACGCTGAAAAACGATAATACCACGCTGGAGTTGGAGGAGCAGAACCTGCGGGAACTTACCAAGAGGATCGTCAAGGAAGCTGAAATGGGCATGCTGATGGACGAGTGCATAACCCAAAAGCTGGACGAGGCGCGCAGCCAAAACTGGGACGCCGACAAGATCCGTTTTGTGGAGGAGGAAATATTGTTCCCGCTGCGTCAGCGCGTCATGGATATGCAGCAGATGGTGGTTGTTAACCATCAGGGCATTATCGCCATGGAGGTTGTGCGGCGGAATAATCAGGAGTTGATCCGCGGCGTGGACCGCGCCAAAACAGTCACCATGTCGGCGCTGCGCACCGCCGTGATAGTGGCGAGCGCGCTCTATAACCAGAAGATAGTTCTTCAGAAGATTCAGTTGCTTAATCAAGCCACAAATAATATAATCAGCAGCACTTCCAGAATGCTCAAGGATCAGGGCGCGGAGATCCAGCGTCAGTCCATGGAAACGGGCGTTTCAGTGGAAACGCTGAAAACCGCGTTTGAGGACGTTATGAGCGCGCTGGATTCAATCAGCCAGTACAAGCAGGACGCTCTGCCCGTTATGCGCGATAATATTCAGCAGTTCAGGGAACTGGCGGAGCAGGGGGAAGAGAGGATTTCGCGGCTGGAACGCGGATCCGCGCTGGAGTTGTAAATTAATATAACGGACAGGGACAATTTCCCTGTCCGTTTTTGCGCGGCATAATTCACATTTAATTGACAATCACGCAATAAGTAGATTAAAATAAAGAAGATGATTCGGAATACCTGAACAATCTCTGTTCCGAACCATCCTATTTTGATACGCGTCTGCAAAAGCACCATATCATAATGGCTGCGTATCATACAGAAAGGGCTGAACGCATGGCGAAAGATTTACACAAACGAGTATCCGCCGCGCTGTTGGCGGCGGTAATGACCGCCGCGATGGCCGTCGCGGCGCCTTCCGCGGAATTGACCGGAGTTAAAGGCGACGTCGCAAAAGAGATTACTGAGTTTCAACCGGCCGGAACCGCTAAAAGCATCTCCGCGGACAAACCGGCAATAGAAGTACCGCTTACCACTTATGCCGCCGAGGCCGGCCTCACTGAGGAAGAAGCCATATACGTAACGGATATCGCGCGCTCTTTGCAAACGCCCGTCGGCGCGCGTGGCTTTGAAAGCTATGACGCCGAGGACGAAGAAATAAGCGTTATTGTTCAATTCGACGTACTGCCGGCTAAACTGCTGGAGAAATACAACGCGCTGACCAGAACGGTTAGCGTCAACTCGGAGGAAACCGCGAAAAAGGCTTTGGCCGATTTTAAAAAGGAAGTACGCTCCTTATCTGATTTGGGCGCTTCACTGAAATTCGGCTATGACTTTCACCAAGTGTTTAACGGCGTACAGGTTACGCTGCCCGCAAGCCTCGTGGAGGAATTGGCCGCCCTGCCGGGCGTGTATTCCGTAACGCCGGACTATATGCGCAATATTACCGCCGAACCCAGCGGCATCGGTATGAAAGAGAGTAAAGAGCTGCTTGGAATTGACGAAATATACGACGCCGGCATTACCGGTGAGGGCGTGAAAGTCGGCGTTCTGGATACGGGTATTGACTACGACCATCCTGATCTTAAAGGCGTATATCAGGGCGGGTATGACTACATAGACAACGACTTGGATCCTATGGAAACCACATATGAAGACTGGCTGGCTGCCAACGATGAGTATGGTTCTCCCGAAATCGATCCCGGCTCCGGATCTGAATACTACACCAGCCATGGAACACATGTCAGCGGAACCATCGCCGGAACCGGCGATAACAATTCGGCATACGCCACACGCGGCATAGCTCCCGGCGTGGATTTGTATGTTTACCGCGTGCTTGGCCCGTATGGCTCCGGCCCGAGTTCAGGGATCATCGCGGCGGTGGATGAAGCCGCGTCAGCCGGCGAAGACGATGTTACGATGGATGTCATCAACCTGTCTTTAGGAGCGGATATCAACACGGCGTACGCCGCTGACGTGGAAGCGCTGAATAACGCGTGTATCGCGGGCGTGACGGTTGTGGTGTCGGCCGGCAACAACGCCAGTGGGAATGGACCGCGTGAGTCCCTTACGCTGGGTACTCCGGGTACCGCTTACCTGCCCATAACAGTAGCGGCCTCCCGCGTGGGCGGCGGCCCCGATCGGATTTATCAAAGCGCGAGGGTCACCGGAAGCGCGCTGATTGCCGAATCAGCCCCTGATCTGGACAGGCCTCTGGATATTTTGGTCGCCGGTTCCGACATGAGGAAAGCTGTCGGCGGCGACGATTTCAGTGAGTACGCTCTGGAATATACCGACGAATTAGGATACGGGATAGTTCCCGCGTTCGGCGCGGGATCACCTCCGACTGCGACTGATTACTCGGATCTCGAAGCACTCGGAGACGACTCACTCGCGGGAAAGATATTGGCGGTTAAGCGCGGCATTATGAGTTTCGACGAGATGCTGAGCGAGGCCGGGCGTTTAAACGCCGGCGCGCTTTACATTATCAACCGTGACGATGTCGACGATTACATAACCAACATGACCATCAGCGGAGAAGGCCTTGAGAAGATATTGATTCTTACCTCGCCGCCCGACGCCGGCGTTTTGCTGGCGGAAGCCGCTGACGCTTTTGAGAGCGTATATCTGTCACCCGGCGTGTTAACCCGCAAGGAACAGGAGAAAACCCCCGCTGATTTCAGCTCCATTGGTCCGGTGCGTGAAACCGCGGGAATCAAACCGGATATAATCGCCCCCGGTTGGGAGATCATGTCCACACAGCCCGCTTTTATAATTAACCCCGGGCATGAGTTGGAACCGTACGGATATGAATACGCATACGCGCGCATGGGCGGCACATCCATGTCCGCTCCGCACATAGCGGGCATCGCCGCGCTGGCGATCCAAAAGTTCCCGGACGATCCGCCCGCGGTTATCAAAGCCAGGCTGATGAACACCGCCGACCCGGATTTTATTAAACCTTATGAAGGTCTGACCGACGGGGAAGAGATCAGCGTGTTTGAGGTTGGCGCGGGTTTTGTGAATCCCAAACGCGCGCTGCTTGATGATACGGATGTGTACATAACCGTACAGGACGACATACCGGCTCTTGGTGAAGGCGACAGTATGACTGTCAGAAGTGACCAGACACTGTCCTCACTGAGTTTTGGTATGATCGACGGCCCGAAAAGCAAAAAACTGCCTGTTACCATCCACAACCTCGGCGCTGAGGCGGCTGATTTCAGCGTTAGCGTCGTATATAACAACAACACCGGCTATTCGGGCGACGCGGGCGCAAATGGCGTCACCCTTGTAACAAGCCCTTCCGCCATATCCGTCGAAGCGGGCGAGGAAGCGACTTTCGACGCTTGGATAGAAGCCGGCGAAAATGCTCAGGATGATTATTACGAGGGCTATCTGGTGGTATCAGGCGGCGGTTCGGAGTATGTTCTGCCATTCGCCGTACAGATAGGCATTCCCGGATTGGACGAGTTCCAAATCTACGGCGGCGGCTTAATTAAGCCCATTATAACCAGCAACAGACCATATCCGGAAGGCAGCGCCGTATATGGCATGTCGAATGAGGCATGGTTCACGTTAATATGGAGCGGTAATTGGCCGGGCGGTATTATGTATCTGCAGGTTTATGACAATGACGGCAATCTGCTTGGATACTTCGATACCTATTATACCGGCGTCGGTATGGCCGATCCGTACAGTTATGATTTATTCGGCGGCGTTAC
>JAISZF010000218.1 GCA_031269415.1 Clostridiales bacterium | reverse complement strand
TTGAGGGGGGATATTAAATGTTCCTTAAAAGAATTAAGGATACACTATAATAATTGCCAATTGTATAAAATTTATACGTCTTTCAAAAAAAATTTTAAGCGGTGAGTTCGATCAGGTATGGAATGGCTTTCTCAAAGCACACACCGTAACGTTTTTCCAGACCTGCCTCGTCGGTAAGGACTATGCAGCGGTGCGTATACCTGACGGCAATCTCCATTGCTTTTGTCAGCGAACGCCCCGACAGCAGCCCTGTAAGCAGGGAACTGCCGAATACATCGCCCGTGCCGTGGAAATACCCCTCAATCCGTTTCAGCGCGAAATATCCCGTTTCGCCGGTCACGCTGTCATAACTGGCCGCGCCCAGCATACCGGGCTCATACGAAACGCCAGTCAGCACAATCTGTTTTGCGCCCAGCGCGGTTAGGCGTTTCAATAGAGCCTCAATATACGAGCGGTCATAATCATCGCCCACGTAAGGCTCGCCCAGCAAAAACGCCGCTTCCGTCAGGTTCGGAACAATTATGTCTGCGTGGGAGCATAACCCCGCCATGCCCTTCGCCATTCGCGGCGAGTAAACCGAGTAAAGCTGACCGTTGTCCGCCATAACCGGATCTACCAGCACGAAGCCGTTTTCGGCCCGGAAACGGTCGAACAGTTCCGCCACCAGATCGATCTGCTCAAACGATCCCAGAAACCCGCTGTAGAGAGCGTCAAAACGCAGACCCAGGGAATCCCAATGCTCGGCAATCGGCTTAATGTCCTCTGTTAAATCACGGTAAGTAAAACCCGTAAACCCGCCCGTATGCGTGGACAGCACGGCGGTCGGCAGTACGCCGCAGTTAAACCCGGCCGCCGAAATAATCGGCAGCGCCACGGTCAGGGAACATCTGCCGACACATGAAATATCGTGAATTGCCATGACTCGTTTTTGTGTGTTCAATGGACACCCACCAATCTAAATGATTTTGTATTATAACAAAACATCTATATTTAGTATATAGCTTTCTCAAAAAAAAACCCCGAAAGCAGGTTCGGGGTGAAGGAATAAGTTTCAGGCTGATTGGCTGTCTATCTGTTCAGGCGATTTTTCCGCGTAATCTTGCGAATTATATTGGTCAATCTCTTCGATTTCATCGCTGCCCAATATAAAATAGTTGTCTATTTCGTCATTAGACATCTCCTTAGGGTTATATACCCAATTTTCCTGGCGGTCACGCACTCTGCGCATATCTCCGACACAATTTTTCAGTTTGCCGGCATTTACGCTCTCCATAAATAATTTCGCGGCTTCCAGCAATTCTAGCTGGTTTTTTATATATCGCCGTTCGCGCAGATGCATATGTAAATCGTACAGGTACTTTTCTGATAAACGTCCGGATATATCATTTTCCGACAAATGTAAGAAATCCTGTTTACGACGTTCCATACGAAGCAAATCATTCTGAAGACAGAAATATGTGTCACTGAAGTCCTGAACAAACTGATTTAATTCTTCCACCAACTGAAGCAAGTACTCACCTGTCAGTTTGTCATTGTACATATTTTTCCCCCTTTCCTGTAGAGTGGTCACACAACATATTATAACACATATGATACTGATTACAAAGAGTTTTACGCAATCTATTCTGTTACATTTCCAATACCTTACAATCACATAATTCCATAAATTCATCAGCAAAAATCGAGTAATTTCAACAAAAAACCCTCTTTGAATTTCAAAGAGGGTTTCTGTGATTCATTCGTTTCTAACAACTTCCTGATAACGATCATTATCACGATAGCGATCCTGACTAGTGTCACTTGACGACTTGCCAAACAGGCTGAGGCAGTATAAGCCCGCCAAACCTATGATAACATAAATTATTCTGCTGAGCCAAGACTCCATGCCGCCGAACAGCGTGGCAATCAGATCCAATTTAAAGAAGCCGATAAGCCCCCAATTGATCGCTCCGATTATAACAAGTGTCAGAGCGGTCCAATCTAATGGCTTTGATCTCATGCTATGTCCTCCTACTGTATAATAGATCTCTGGAATCCGTAAAACTTTCAATACGGATACCTAGTTATTATCTCTGATTTCTGATAATTTATCGGCTCAAATCTAGTTGTTTTCTGGCATAAATGTATAAAACTCACAAAAAACAGACGGCTGTCCGCCGTCCGAAAAATGCCTGTATCATTTTCTAATCTGTCCGTTACCATAAATAATATACTTTGTGCTGGTTAATTCCTTGAGACCCATCGGCCCGCGCGCGTGAAGCTTTTGCGTGGAGATCCCGATCTCCGCCCCGAAGCCGAATTCGCCGCCATCCGTAAAGCGGGTGGACGCGTTGACATACACGGCCGCGGAATCCACCTCGTTAAGGAAACGCTGCGCGTTCGTGTAATTCTCTGTCAACACGGCTTCCGAATGGTTGGACGAATACTCTCTTATATGAGCCATAGCCTCATCCATATCAGACACGATCTTAACGGCTATGATCAAATCGGCGTATTCAGTACGCCAATCCTCTTCCGACGCGGGTATTATATCCGGAATCAGACTGACCGCCCTTTTATCACCGCGCAGCTCCACGCCTTTTTCCCGCAGCGCGGCAACGATAACCGGCAGGAACTCTACGGCGATATTCTCGTGTATCAGCAGTTTTTCCGCCGCGTTGCAGACACCGGGCCGCTGTGTTTTGGCGTTGATTATAATGGGAACAGCCTTATTAAAGTCGGCGCTCTCATCCACGAATATATGGCAGTTGCCCACTCCCGTCTCAATAACGGGTATCGAGCTGTTATTTACCACTGACTGTATCAGCCCCGCGCCGCCCCGCGGAATAAGCAAATCCACATATTTATTCATCCGCATAAGCTCTTGCGCGGTTTCGCGCGACGTATCCGTTATTATCTGTACAATATCCGGATCCAATCCATTAGCGTCCAAGACGCCGCGAAAGACTTGCGCAATTGCCGTGTTAGAGCGTATAGCCTCTTTACCGCCGCGCAGAATGACGCCGCTTCCGGCCTTAAAGCACAGGCCGAACGCGTCCGCGGTCACGTTTGGCCGGGCCTCGTATATTATCGCTATAACGCCCATAGGAACCCTTTTCTGAATTACGGTCAGCCCGTTCGGCAGGGTCTTCATGCTGACCGCCTCACCTGTGGGATCCGGCAGCGAGGCCACCTGCCGCAGGCCGTCAGCCATGGATTTAACGCGCCCCGCCGTCAGTCTCAAGCGATCCCGAAAGGATTCCTTAATGCCTTCAGCCGACTCCAAGTCAAGATTGTTTTCCTCCAGAATGTGTCCGGAATTACTTTCCAAAGCCTTCGCGCATTCATTCAGAACTCTGTTCTTTGCGTCCGCGGTCAGCTTCGCGGCCAAAGCCGCCGCGTTTTTTGCCGCTTGACCTATGCGTTCCAACGCTTCCGACATATCGACCAACCCCTCGTTTATATCTATTTCCCTCGCGTATGTTTTTTCATTATACAGTAAAGGAGTCGGAACCGCAACATCACAACATCACGCTTACGACGACCAGCGCGGCGCACAGACACAGCGCGGAATAGTCGACCGCTTTGAAAGGATATTGCTTGTAACCGCTGGAACCGCCGCGCAGATTGAATCCGCGCAACTCGGCGGAGATCGCGCTGCCTTCGACCTTGCGAACGGACGAAATCAGCAGCGGCGCGCACAGCGGCAGCAGGAGCCGGATTTTTTTCAGGAAATTCTTCGTCTCAAAGTCCACTCCGCGAGCGGTCTGCGCTTCCATAATCCCAGCCATTTCAGAAGAAAACAGCGGTATGAACCGGATCGCGGCGGTCAGCGCGAAGGCGTACTTATAAGGCAATCGCAGTTTGGAGACCAGCACGTTCGCGATGTCCACGACGCGAGTGACGGACAGCGTCAGCGACAGCGGCATAGCGGCGGCAATGAGCCGCGATATGAATAACAATGAGAACATTAAGCCCTTATCGGTAATGTAAAGCCCAAGAGGCAGGTTCAACAATATCTCACCCTGCCGAACGCAGAGGATCTGGATGATGAACAACAGCGTCGAGAATTTTATCAACGAGAGAAAGACGAGCAATGTTCTCGCGAAAACGCGCGCCATCATGGAGAGCAGAATGTTTATCACTATAACAGACAGTACGAAAATGATGCTATCCGAAAGAAAGCAAGAGACGCACAACCCGAACGACAGTATCAATTTTACAAGCGGGTTGAGTCTATGAATAATGGATTCCCCCGGCAGATAGTCCAGCAGTCCTCCCATCAAAATTCCCCCCTGCTATCACCCGCGAGCGCGTTTGCTTCGGCTTCAACAATGCTCGCCATATCATCCGCCCGGTCTATATCGATGAACCGGCCGCCTATCGCGACCGCCAGCGCGGGGATCTGCGCTGGCAGCAGCGACGCTTTCGATAACAAAGCCGCGTCCCGCATTATATCATGAACGCTCCCATCCCCGATGAGCCTCCCGCCGCTAAGAACCAAGCCGCGATGAGCGTAATCCAGCACGACCTCCATGTCATGGCTCACCATCAAAACGGTCGTTCCGTTCTCATTCAAGCGCGTAATGTGATCCATGATACGCGTACATTCCATATAATCCAACCCTGTCGTTGGTTCATCCAGGATCATCAATCCAGGTTCGCGGGCGAGTACGGAGGCCAACGCCACCAACTGCCGTTCACCCCGGCTTAACCCAAACGGTTCTTTCTTCCCATCCAACCCAAACAGTTCCAACATTTCCGAACAACGCTCCTCCGCTTCGGAAACGCCCGCGAAGCCCATCCCGAACATTATCTCTTCGCGCACGGTGGATTGGCAAAGCTGGCGATCGGGGTTTTGGAATAAAAAGCCCACGTCTCGGGCAATCCGACTCGTCTTAGCGTTCGAGGTATCAAAACCGGCGACCGTCACCGTACCGGACGACGGTTTCAGCAGACCATTGCACAACCTGCAAATCGTCGATTTGCCCGCGCCGTTTTCACCGATGATCGCGGCGAACTCGCCGGACTTCAGTTCGAACGATACATCTTGGATTCCTTGGCCTTCGGTGTTGTATGAGAAGTGAACGCCGTCTAATCTAAGCATGTGTTTTCCCCTCGTAAACAGTTCTCGATCATCGCCTTCGCGCCGAGGACATTGATAGGCGGTTCGCCGAAGAACAGAGATTTCTTGCGCAGCAGCCCCGCCAAAGTCGCCACGCGTGGGATATTCACCCCCGTGGCCTCAAGTACGTCAATGTGCCGCAAGACGTCCGTCACGCTCCCTTCGATCGCCAGTCCGACCGAACTCAATACAGCCAAACGGCGGGCGAATTCACAAAGCAGCATGATCTTTTGCTCCACCACAACCACCGTGACGCCGAATTGGGTATTTAGTTCGCGTAAGGTTTCAAAAATCCGTCGGCTTGCCAGTGGATCCAGTTCGCCTGTCGGTTCGTCCAGAACAATAATCTTTGGTCGGAGGGCTATAATCGACGCTATCGCCACTTTTTGTTTTTGTCCGCCGGAGAGGGAGCGTATCTCGCGGTTACGCAGCCCGGGGATCCCAGCCGCGTTTAACGCCCACTCCATCTGAGACTCAATCTCGCCGCTGGAGACGCTGAAGTTCTCCAGCCCGAACAAGACTTCGTCCTCCACAATCTCCGAAACGAGCTGACTCTCTATATCCTGAAAGACGCTCCCCACAGAGACAGCCAGTTGATCCGGCGTATGTTTGAGCGTATCTTTTCCGTCCACCAGAACCTCGCCGTAATAGTCGCCCTTGTAATGATGGGGAACAAGACCGTTAATCGCGCGGGTGAGGGTGGTCTTACCCGCGCCGCTGGGACCGATTATCCCAACGAAATCGCCGTCGGGTATCCGCAGATTTATATCGGTGAGAGCGTCCGCGTTGGCACCCACGTACCGAAACGTTAGACCGTTTATATTTATCATGGCTATTTCTTCAGCGCCAGTTTCAGCGGGACATATAAGACCTGAACGATAATCGCGTTAATCGTGGCTGTTCCGAAGATGATCGCCATAAACGCCGCCAACGGGGTTGGGGTAATCTCCGCGCCGGAAAAATACATCAGGTACATAATGCCGATGAAAGAGAATCCGCTGACCAGTGTGCTCAAGAACGCGCAAATGATCGGCTGGCCGGATATCTTCGCGATTCGCGCGGGCAGCTTGCAAAGCAGGCACATGGCGATCGCGCCGCACAACTCGCTCACGAAATTTATGTATGGCTGACCGGGGAAGAACTGGCAGACCGCGCCGGCCAGCAGACCAATGATCGCGGCCTCACGCAAACGGGGTTTGATGAGCATGATGATGAGGCAGTACATAGCGATGATGAAATTGGGTTTCATTCCGAAGTTGATGATCGATCCGACGAAGAATTTCAGCACAGCCCCCACAGCGAGCAGTATTCCGATCAGCAGAACGTCCGCCGCGTGCGCCTCGCAGACCGCGGGAATTTCTAAGAACTGGTCCAGCGCAGCGACCCACTCGCCCACGCGCGGAAGAGAG
>JAISZF010000192.1 GCA_031269415.1 Clostridiales bacterium | reverse complement strand
GGAGGATCCGAGATACAAAAGCTATACAAAATTCGACATCAGTGTGCTTTTGATCGAGCGTATCATGGCGGCGGTCTTCTCAATAGGAAGCATGAGGTCACTAACGAGTGAGTTCAATGTTTTGTATGTGATATCAACCGCCGGAAGCGGCCAGCACCTCAGTCCACACTCGGTCGTATTCGTCTGTAAAGTCGCCCAGATCCGAAAAAACCTCGCAACGATCGTATATTTCGTCAGGCGGCCAATACGCCGGATTAGTCTTCATCTCTTCCGGCAGCATCTCAAACGTTTCGCTGTTGACAGTGGAATACCCGATTTCCTCCACATTCTTCAGGCACACGTCTGGGCGGCAGAGATAATCGATAAATTTCTCAGCCTCAGCTTTGCGCGTACTGCCCTTCGGGATAACGATCGCGTCAAACCACATATTGCTTCCTTCCTTAGGCACGGCGTAACTGAGGACCTCGTTATTATCCATGCAGTAAATAGCGTCGCCGGAATATACCACAGCAAACGCCGCCTCGTTCCCGATCATGCTGTCGCGCACCGTATCGCCGACATAGGCTTGAACCAACGGCTTCTGCGCGATTAAATCCACGCCGGCGGCTTCCAATTGCGTCAAATCCTTTGTGTTCAACGAAAACCCCTGACGTTTAAGCGATACGGCCAGTGTGTCCCTCATACTGTCGTACATGAATATCTGGCCGGCATATTTACCGTCCCAAAGTATATTCCAACTGTCCACCGGATCAGATACCATCTCCGTATTATACAGAATACCCACAGTTCCCCACATATACGGCACGGAATATTCACCGCCGGGGTCGTAAGTCAGATTGTTGAATCGCTTATCTATTTTGGCGTAGTTGGGGATATTGTTCAAATCCAGTTTCTCAAGCATATCCTCATTTATCATGCGTTCGATCATGTAATCCGAGGGAATGGCTATGTCATAGTTTACGCCGCCGCTTTTTAGCTTGGCGTACATATCCTCGTTGGTCGGGTATGTGTCATAATTTACATTTATGCCTGTTTCTTCAGTAAAACCCTCAACCACGCCCTCGCCGATATATTCGCCCCAGTTGTAAACGTTTATCGTCACGCTGTCAGCGTTCCCGCCGGCGGCGCAGGAACACAGGCAAACCGCGCATACAAGCGCCAAAAGAATCTTTTTCATTTATCGCCCTCCGATATAAGTTTTTTACTCTTACTTTTGGTAGTATCAGTCCGGTTAATCACATAGAGCAGCAAAAGGACGGCCATGAACATTATTGTGGACAGCGCGTTAATCTTGGGATTCACCCCGCGCCGCGCCATCGAGTAAATCAGAATGGACAGGTTGCTTACGCCCGAGCCCGTGGTAAAAAAGCTGACGACGAAATCATCCAGCGACATGGTGAACGCCAGCAGCGCGCCGGTAACTATGCCGGGCAGAATCTCCGGCAGAATCACCTTGAAAAACCCCGCCATTGGCGAGGCCCCCAAATCCAGCGCGGCCTCATACAGATTGTCGTCCATCTGCCGCAGTTTTGGCAGCACGGACAGTATTATATAGGAAGTGTTAAAAGCCACATGGCTTAACAGTAAGGTGCCGTAGCCCAGTTTCAGGCTCGGAAAGAATCTGAACACCGCGATATACAGAATCATCAGCGAAACGCCGGTCACTATGTCGGGGTTTACAACAGGTATATTGGTGACCGCCATAACCAGGGTCTTCTTGAACCCTCGCATGGCGTCTATCCCTACCGCGGCGGCGGTCCCGATAACCGCCGAAATAGCGGACGAAAGAACCGCGATGGTAAGTGTATTATAGAGCGCCTTGGAGATCTCCGGGTCGTTAAAGAGCGCTATGTACCAGTCGAACGTGAACCCCGTCCAATTGGCGCGCGACTTAGACGCGTTAAACGAGTACACTATCAAAATCGCGATGGGGGCGTACATAAACAGCAGCATAAGTCCCAAATAAAACCGTTTCAGGTGTTTCAAAACAGCGCCCCCCCTTCGCTGTCTTTATCCGCTATTGAGAAAACGCTTGTTGACACAATCACCAAAGCTATGATAATCACGGACACCGCCGAACCGAAGTGCCAGTCACTCACCTTAAGGAACTGCCGTTCTATCAAATTCCCGATCAGCATATACTGCCCGCCGCCCAGCAGGCTGGAGATAATAAACGTGGTAACGGCGGGCATAAATACCATCGTAACGCCGGATATGACCCCCGGCATAGACAGCGGCAGAATCAGGTTAATAAACACCAGACGGTTATCCGCGCCCAAATCCTGCGCGGCCTCAATCAGATTCTGATCCATCTTTCTCAGCACGGTATAAATGGGCAGAATCATGAACGGCAGAAAATTATAGACCATGCCCAGCACAACCGCCTGATCCACATACAGAAGTTTAAGCGCCGGCAAACCTATTGCTTTTAAAATCGTGTTAATAACGCCGTTGTTTTCCAAAATAGCGATCCATGAATATGTGCGCAGCAGGAAATTCATCCACATGGGCACCAGAAACAGGAACAATAAAAACCCCTTTGACGAATACTCTTTCGACGCCATAATATACGCCACCGGATACCCCGCCAGCACGCATATGATTGTGCAAATCAGCGCCAGCAGCACGGAACGCCACATCACGCTCAGATACGTGGGTTCAAACGCGCGCGCGTAATTGGACCACGAAAATACCGGACCGCTGTCCGTTTCTATTGTAAGGCTGTAGTATATTATCAAGATAATCGGCACAATAATGAATATAAACGCCCACAGAAGATACGGCGCGGCCATTCGAGCGCGCTGCCCCTCGGCGCTTCTCATTACGGCCATTAATTCGCCACCCTGGCCGCGTAGATGCCGCGGCGCGGTCTGATAAACATATCGCCGCCGATCTCGTCAGCCCTGTCCGTTTCGTTATTTACGGAATATTCCGATTTACGCATTACATGTATCAGATCGGGCGCGATATCCATGCCCACTCTACAGCCGGTTTCCGACATTACGGTACTCTGCGCCTTCCAGAGATAACCCGCGCCCTCTATCAGCATTTCATAGTGTACGCCCTTAAAAATGACGTTTCTTACGGTACCGAATAAGAGTTCCTCAGAGGCGGGCACGATCTTGATATCCTCCGGGCGGATAACAACGTCCACGGGTTCGTTGTCCCGGAAACCCTTATCCACGCAATTAAAAAGCCTGTCGGCGAATTCCACGCGGTAATCCTCGCGCATGCGTCCGTCCAGTATATTGCTCTCCCCGATAAAATTAGCGACGAAAGCGTTGCGCGGTTCGTTGTAAATATCCTCCGGCGAGCCTATCTGCTGTACCTCGCCCGCGTTCATCACCGCGACCGTGTCGGACATAGTAAGCGCCTCTTCCTGATCGTGCGTGACGTATATGAAGGTGATCCCCAGCTTGCGCTGCATGTTCTTAAGCTCTATCTGCATCTCTTTGCGCAGTTGCAGATCCAGCGCGCCCAGCGGTTCATCCAGCAGCAAAACCCGCGGCTCGTTGACCAAAGCCCTCGCGATAGCCACGCGCTGCTGCTGGCCGCCGCTCAGCGACGCGACCGAACGCTTGCCGTAACCCGATAGGTTCACCAGCTTGAGCATGGCCTCCACTTTTTCGGAAATCACGCTTCCGCTCATCTTCTTTATTTTAAGGCCGAACGCGATATTCTCGGCCACATTCATATTGGGAAACAGCGCGTATTTCTGAAACACCGTATTGACGTGACGCCTGTAGGGCGGCAGCTTCAGAATACTTTTGCCCTCGAATATCACATCGCCCTGCGTAGGGTATTCAAACCCTCCGATAATGCGCAGGGTCGTGGTCTTTCCGCAGCCGCTGGGGCCTAACAGGGTTAAAAACTCGTTACGCCTTATATAGAGATTGATATTGTTCAAAACGGTCGTCTGCCCAAAGACCTTATCCACATTAACGAGATCAATTAAATGTTCGCATCCGCTCATGTCCGCGCATCCCCTTCCAAGTGAAATCAGAAATTCGGCGGTGTTGTTACCCAAAGCACCTCCGCCTCATAATCGGCCGCATTCTCCAAAAAATGCTCTGCGTCAGCCTTATAATAAAAGCTCTCGCCTTTTTTTAATTTAAATTTCTTATGCCCCAGATGCAGGTTAACCGTGCCGCGGGTCACATAGCCGAAAACCTCGCCCTCATAGGCGCTGTAGGCCAGTGATTTCCCGTTTTTAAGCAGCCTGATCAGAATCGGCTCCATCTGGTTTTTCTGAGCGTTGGGGACTATCCAGTGTATAATGTGATTCAGCGTATTGTCTTCCTGTTCGAACATATCGTCCTTATGAAATACTACCTCTTCGCTGTCGCTGTCGCTGAAAAAAGTCTTCAGGTTATCGCCCAGCGCCTCCAGTATATCCATAAGCGTCGCGATGGAAGGCGATGTCAGGTTGCGTTCCACCTGGGAAATGAATCCTTTGGATAGTTCGCAGCGGTGGGCAAGCTCTTCCTGCGTCAAATTCATCTTGATTCGCAACTGCTTGATTTTCTCGCCTATATCCACGTTTGCCCCCTTTCAAGCGCGTTGTGAAGAACCCGCGAGTTTATAATACTAAACGTTTTGTTTACAAACACTAAACACGACAGTAGTCATTAAAGCATAAAATAGCCGCCTTGTCAACAGGATTAGGGAAATTTAATCTTAGATGGAATGTATTAAGAAGGGGTTACAAACAGTTTCCCAAAGCATATGAAACAATTGTAAAATATAGTAAAATATAGTTGTAAAATTGGAAAAAATGGGATATAATCATTGCTGAGGGGATGAAGCATGAAAACCGACAGCAAAAAGTATGTATCCATAGGTGAAGCCGCAAATTTGCTGGGG
>JAISZF010000130.1 GCA_031269415.1 Clostridiales bacterium | reverse complement strand
GCTTAACCAGTTCGTACAAATAACTTTATCTCGTTCTTCGATAGATTGTAGTGGCCTATCAAATTTTCGAGGGTTGCTTTTTGGGGCTTTGTCGGCATTTATCCGGAAAGTCGGGTTAACTTGTTCCGGCATGTTGCATAACTGCCGACTCTTGGAACAACAAGAATGCTTTTACAACATCACGATACTGGCTACAGAAGCTTTTTTTGACCCTGGAAGGGGTGCAGGGCGACATAATTCTGTCAGAAAGAGTATGGCTGGACGAAACATTTTATTCTGTTCGTTCAGAGGACATTGCCCGTAAGGAAGACGATGCTAAACTCCGCGGGTTGTCAAGAAACCAAATTTGCCTCGGCGTCGCAACAGACCTGCGAAACGTGGTTATACTTGAGCAAGGCGCAGGTAAACCCTCACAAAAGAGGACATTGGAATTATTTGGCCACCACATAGAGCCAGGTTCGACTCTGATTCACGACGGAGAGTCAGCGCATGGTATGCTGATAAAAAAACTCTCGTTGACAAGCGAGGCATACACTTCAAAGGATTTGAAGGGGTTGCCGGATGACGCAAATCCACTGAATCCAGTGAATCGCGTCCACGCAATCCTCAAGAAGTTTCTTAATTCCCATAGTGGTTTCATGAGGGAGGATATACAGGGCTATCTGAACCTGTTTGCATTCGTTACAAACCCGCCTGTTGACTTGCTGGAAAAGGTCGAAATGGTCATAAATCTGGCTTTTGAACATCCAAAAATCCTTAGATATAGAGATTTCTACCGCGCAAAGTACAGTGAAACTGACGATTTTTAATGAAGCATTAGCACCATTGTGCAAGTACGGATTTATAAATGATATACTTTACGAGACTTTATTGTCTTGAATTGGTATATAATATAAATGCATACAATATATAGTAAAAAATATGACAAAAAATAAGTAAATTGATAGAATAATAATTTTTACTCAAATAGGCTCGTTGAGACGGAGATATCGGAACAGATCCATTGATAATTACGGTAAGATTATCTTATCAATAAGGGTGACGTCGTGACGGCTAAGGGGCATTACCCTTACTGCTAGACGCTTTAACGGATTTTGAGGATTATACATATGAGTGGATTGTCTATTTTGTTCCACATTCTCATACCTAACCATGTTCGAGCGAATTCAATATGCCTAAGACCAGCCAATTCGCAGTTTAAAGCACCAACATATTTCTAAAAGGATTCGGTCGATGTCCGCGTTCAGGCTCGCCCGTTTCTCCTGATATTGCTGTATCAGCTCGCGAGGCGGCAGTATTACTTCTTCCTCGTGGGGAAAGCCGCAAAGGTCGAGATTGTAATTGCGGTCAGCAAGCTCCCGCGCCGTATACCGCTTTGCCTTGTCGAAGCCGTCAACGCTGATTTCCTCAATAGCGAAAGGCTATAGAAAATATGTAAAAAACGCCCCCAAGACGCTATAATGAGTAAGGTGTCTCAAGCCAAACGCATTATTAAATCCGGAGGCGATCTTAATGGACATTTCAATTTTACCACATACCCGGTGGAATTGCCAATATCATATCGTCCGAGTATAGCCAAGCCATTCAGGCCTGTTTTATCTCACGAAATATATTTCTTCATATTCTTCAGCGCGCTCTTCTCCAGCCGGGACACCTGGGCCTGGCTAATGCCTATCTCGTCCGCCACTTCCATCTGCGTCTTGCCCTCGAAGAAACGCAGGCTCAGAATCAGCTTCTCCCTTTCGTTTAAACGCTTCAGCGCCTCAGACAGTGATAGATTTTCCAGCCAGTTGTTATCGGTATTCCTCTCGTCGGAAACCTGATCCATCACAAAGATAGCGTCGTTGCCGTCGTGATACACAGGCTCAAACAACGATATGGGGTCTTGTATAGCGTCCAGCGCGAAGATTACATCCTCCTTGGGCATGTTCAGTTCCTTGGAGATCTCCTCGATGGTCGGTTCCTTAGAATTTTTGTTTGTCAGCTTCTCTTTGACCTGCAGGGCTTTATAAGCGGTGTCGCGCAGCGAGCGGCTGACCCTTATGGAATTATTGTCGCGCAGGTATCGCCGGATTTCCCCAATAATCATGGGTACAGCGTACGTGGAGAACTGAACTCCTTGGTTAATGTCAAAATTATCAATAGCCTTTATTAGTCCGATACACCCAACCTGGAATATATCGTCAACATATTCTCCTCTGTTGTTAAACCGCTGAATAATGCTCAGTACCAGACGCAGATTGCCATATATGTATTTTTTACGGGCTTCTTCGTCGCCTTCCATAATCTTTTCAAACAGCTTTTTTTTCTCTTCCCCTTTTAGCACCGGTAATTTAGATGTATTGACGCCGCAGATTTCAACCTTGTTGTTCAGCATAAGTTTCCCTCCGCACTCTTGTCAAGAATCAGATAGTCATACTTAGAATGATTACCTTACGGAGGAAAAATATACTTGGTAAATTCTTTCAAAAATGGGCGGACTAATTCGATTTAAGTTCCGGAGGTATCTCGTCTGGGCTTAAGCGCCGCGCGCTCAGCGCGAAACGCGTATCCTCGTCCTCGTTGGTGCAGGTTGAAAGCGTCAGTATACGATCACCGGGTTTAATATCCACGCCTGTATCGTACATCGAGAGCGCTTTCATTTGGGTCGCTAACGAGAAGAAATCCTCATCGGAGGGAAAAATTACCTGGATGTACGGAAAATCGGTGTCCGTACGATAAAACGAAAATACCTCCCATACATGGTTTTCATAGATCGTGTTGAACTCAATATAGCGGTGATTGTTGAAATAATCCCACGACTGATAGTACCTTAGGCTGTGGAACATAATGTCCTGACGCATATTGTGGCCGTAAATAACGGTATTGGGGTCGTCTCTCTCCACGTCGTTTTCGTAGTCCATAAAGATCCATCCCGCGTTACTGGCGTTTTTACGTATGTCATAATGCAGGTAATAAGAGTTATCGCCGCTGTGCGTAACCGGATAGTCTATGCTGGCGCCCGCTATCCTTAGGTATCCCACGATGTCGTCATTGCCGTATTCGGCTCTCAGTTCCTCGAATTCGGGCTGTATAACCTTTGGCGTCGGGGTGGGCGAAGGCATGGGCGATGCGGTCGCCGGAGGCGCGGCGGTCGGCGCGGGCGTATATGTGGGCGGCGGAGTCGGCTTTTTCTGGGCCATAGCCCGTTCGTAAGCCAGCTTGGCCTCTTCGGCGATTTTATTCAGCCGATATTCGGTATACGACTGCCAGACTAATATAGAGCAGCAGGCGAAGATTACGCATAAACAGATGATTCTGAGCAAGGTCCTTCTATTCAAAAAAACAGCTCCTTGATATTTAAGACTTAGGTATATAAACCGTAACGCGCGATTATATATATTATTGGTATGGCCGGGGGAGGGCTTTCATGTATTATATAATCAGAACCGATGGATATATCGGCGCGTTCTATCATATACGGCAGCGGGGTATCGTGAGGCGCGTATATTTAAAAGGGCGGTGGCAGGCCGAACAGGTGATTGCGGAAAACTGCCGTGAGAATTTTACGGCTCATTATGAGGACGACATTATATACCTGTTCTGCCAGGATACTCTGGGTGATATTATAGCGGTCACAATCAATGTTACGGACGATTCGATCAACCGCCGGGTCGTGCTTAAGAATCAGTCCGACCACATACAGCAGGTTTGGCTCCATCCTATCATCATGGATAGGGGCATCTCGATCATATATAACGCCGCGAGCGCGGAAGACAGAAGCAATTATCTGATGCTGCAGCAGCTTAACGACAGCGGGCAGTGGTCGCCCGCCTCGCGGATCGATAAATATTGGGCCAATATCTTCGAGGTTCAGCGCGTGGCGCGTGATCATCTCCTGTTATTCTATCAGACACGATCCCCGGAAAACAAGCTGGGGTACAGGGAGGTCACGCCCGAAAAGCAAGGGCATTACATAACCTATTATACCACAAACTATTTTGTGTCAGACACCTCCTGCCTGACTACAGATAATGGAATTCATACGCTGTTTGTTGTTAAGAGCATGTTCTCCAGCCAATTGATTTACCGCAGGAATGTAACCGGAGAGTTCGCCCCAACGATAGTCTTGTATGAAGCGCAGCGCATAGAGAAATGCCTGCTGTTCTTTGTGAGGGATAATCTCTACATAACGTTTATGGCCGCTGGCTATCTGTTTGTATGTATGTCTGAGGATAAGGGCGCGTCTTTTTCACGGCCTGTGCGTTATAGAAACAAATTCTGCCAGAACCCTGAAAAGGCGTATTTCATCAGCCAGCCCGCGCAGTCCGAAAACGGTATGTTTCTGCGCCAGGTTTATGTGGATCGCGGTTCCCCCTGGGATATTCAAATAATCCCCGATTTGGCGGAGGATTTCTTCCCAGCGTATTCGGAGAAGGAAGAGGACGAGGCGCGGACGGATCGGGCCAGAAGCCCAGAATACGCCGATGAGATAGAGCGCCTGAGGAATCAAATCACACTCCTTCGCCAGCACGCCGCCGAAAAAGACGCGCAGATAGAAAGCTTAACCAGGCTGATCTCCGAGCGCAACGCGGAATTATCCGAGGCCCTGAGCCGCCGCGGGGCGTACGTTTCCGTGGGAGACGAGCGGTATATATCGGACGAACACAAATACTATAACGCCGGCTGGCAGCGGGATGAGTCCGGCTTCGACACGAAAACTGAACCTGAATATGACGATACGAATCAAGCGGGACAGGAATGATCTTAGTCTCGCTTATTATTTTGGGTCAAATGAAAAATAAAAGTATTATCCTTGTTAAGCCGAGTTTTTTGTGCTATACTATGGACTACCTTTTGATTCGGATATACAAAATAATGAATCCGATCAAGGAATTGGAGGTTTAATATGGTATCTCTTATAGACTTGGACGAGCTCAAGCAAATCATTGATTCGGTTCACGGGGATCCGCATCATATTCTAGGCATGCATGAAGTTGAAATCGGACATAAAAAGGCCTTGGCCGTTCGCGCTTTTATCCCGCAGGCTTCCGCGATAACCGTGACGGATCCCAAAGATCCAAGCGTACGGTACCCGATGGAAAAGATCCACTCCGACGGCTTCTTCGAGGCCATTATTGAGGATCGCGGCAAGTGGTTCCTGTACCAGCTTGAGGTTAAAGGTTACGGCGCGAACTGGGTGACATATGATCCATATAGTTTCTCACCGGTTATCTCGGAACTGGATCGGTATCTCTTCGGCAACGGCACGCATTATGAAATATTCGAGAAACTCGGCGCGCATCCCATGACGTGTCAGGGGGTAGACGGCGTTCTGTTTGCCGTATGGGCGCCTAACGCCAAACGCGTCAGCGTTATCGGCGATTTTAACGCCTGGGACGGCCGCCGCAACCCTATGCGCCAGTTGGGCAGCTCCGGCGTTTGGGAGTTGTTCGCGCCAGGTTTGAAGCAATACGACCGGTATAAATATGAAATAAAGACCCAGCACAACGAATTACTCCAAAAGCAGGACCCCTACGGCAATTTCGCGGAACTGCGCCCCAGCACGTCGTCGCTTGTGTACGATATTAATAAATACGAATGGGACGACGCCGGCTGGATAGAGGCCCAGAAAGACTCCGGCAGTTCCAGGCCAATGAATATCTATGAAGTCCATCTGGGCTCATGGAAACGCGGGGAAGAGAACCGTTTCCTGACGTACACGGAACTCTCGGATCAACTGATACCCTATGTAAAAGACATGGGCTACACGCATATTGAGTTAATGCCCATAGAAGAACATCCATTTGACGGCTCATGGGGGTATCAGGTCGTGGGTTATTACGCCCCGACCAGCCGCCACGGCAATCCGGATGAGTTTATGGCGTTTGTCGACGCGTGTCATCTAAACGGCATAGGCGTGTTACTGGACTGGGTTCCCGCGCATTTTCCCAAGGACGCGCACGGCTTAGGCAGGTTTGACGGCACCGCTTTATACGAGCACGAGGATCCGCGTAAAGGCGAACATCCTGACTGGGGTACCTACATATACAATTATGGGCGCAACGAGGTCAAGAATTTCCTAATCGCTAACGCCATCTTCTGGATAGAGAAATTCCATATCGACGGTCTGCGAGTCGACGCGGTCGCTTCCATGCTGTATTTGGACTACGGCAAGCAGGGCGGGCAGTGGATACCTAATCAATATGGGGGCAACCACAACTTAGAAGCTGTTGAGTTCATGAAGCACATGAATTCCGTGCTGCATGGCCGCTGCCCTCAAGCGGTTATGATCGCGGAGGAATCCACGGCTTGGGCGGGCGTGTCGCGTCCGGTTGAGATAAACGGCTTGGGTTTTGACTACAAGTGGAACATGGGCTGGATGAATGACTTTTTGACATATATGTCCAAAGAAAGTATATACCGGAAATACCATCATAACAACCTCACTTTTGGCATGGTTTACGCTTACACCGAGAATTTTATTCTGGTTTTGTCACATGACGAGGTTGTGCATGGAAAAGCGTCGCTTATAAATAAAATGCCGGGCGACCTTTGGCAGAAATTCGCTAACCTGCGGGTGGCCCTGAGCTTTATGATAGGGCATCCCGGTAAAAAACTCCTGTTTATGGGCGGCGAGTTCGGTCAGTTCGACGAATGGAGCGAAGCCCGAAGTTTAGACTGGTTCCTGCTTGAATACGACCATCACAGGCAGATGCTGGACTTTACCCGTGATCTCAACCGTCTGTATATTAACGAACGGGCGCTTTGGTATGACGACTTTACCCATAACGGTTTTGAATGGATCAACTGCGGCGACTGGGAAAGAAGCATACTTACATTCTTCCGTAAATCCGAGGATGAGGACGATATTGTTATATTCGCGTGCAATTTTACACCCGTGCCGCTTACAATGCACCGGTTAGGCGTACCGAAGCTCTGCGCTTACCGTGAAATATTAAACAGTGACGACCCGAAATACGGCGGCTCCGGCGTGATAAACACATCCCGGCTGAACGCCGAGGCCATACCGTGGGATGGCAGGCCTTACAGCGTTGTGATAAAGATCCCGCCGCTGGGGGTTACGGTTATAAAGCCCGTATAATCGGAAAAGGCGGCTCGCTCCACTCATCGCGGAGCGAGCCGCTCTTTTTAAACTTGCTTAACCAAACAGTTTTTTCTGTAAAAGGCAATCCCAAAGCACGTTATGTCGGTATATCCCTCAGATATTAATCCGGCGGCGTAATTCCGGTTAACAATCTGATCCGCGGCTGATTGCAGGCAGCTCTCTAAATCCATTGCTCTATTCGACGCCTTGAATTCCAAGATAAACGCTTTCCCCAAAAAATTCGGATAACGGATGATCATATCCGGGCGGCCGTTTCCTTCCTCACGATTGGATTCCACGATGTAGTCGGTCATGCCCTGAAAAATTCCCGCCATAAAGCCGTGATAGAAACTCTCCGCGCTGTCGTGAAAACTGATTGTTGATAAGAGAGCGCGGTTGATTGCCTGTTCCATCCCCCGCGCGTCATTGGCCAACATAGCCTTATACAGCCCCGACAGATCTCTTCCTTCGATATCTTCCCTGAATTGATTCATAATGGAGTTCCGATAGATGTATCGAACCTCTTCGTTGGGAATAGCCGCTTTTATATATATCGTACCGCCATCCAAGCGTAAGGATAGCTGCCTTAGATAGCCTGTGAAATACAGGAAATTCCATAGGTTATTCATATCTCTGTCAATATCGGCGTAAGTAACCTCTTCGTGAACAGGGATTTCGATTGTACCGCCGTCTATTAAGTTTTCAATCTGAGTTCGTTCTTTCAAGCCGGACAGTTTTATCAGCCTGTATACAATGATGTTGGAACTGGTATTTGACCAGTAGGGTTTAGGCAGCGCCTTCTGATCCGATCTTACGCTTTTTATATAATTGATGATACTCCAAGGGTTATAGATCTCCGTATTGCCCATGCGGTAACCGTCGTACCAAAGTTTTACCGTATTAAAACGCTCCGATAGATTATAAAAATCCAGCGTGTCACAGACCTCGGGCTCTGTGAAGCCGAAATACTCACTGTATTCCGTACTTAACACCGACGCCGCGTCGAAGTTGTTCAACCCGGTAAAGACGCTCTCTTTTGAGACGCGCAAACATCCTGTCAGCACGGCAAACTCCAAGCAGGGATTCGTTTTTAGCGCCGATTCAAACAGCGAACGGATGAAGTCTGTCATTTTTTCGTAGAATCCGCGTTCGTAAGAGTTCTCCAGCGGTACGTCATATTCGTCAATCAATATTATTGTTTTTTTTTGATAAACTTCATACAGGGCTTCCGATAGAAACCGCAGTGAGTCATAGTATTCGGAATCATAGGCGGCTTCTTCCATTATAAGGGAAAAGCGCTTTTTCATGGAAGAAAGGCCCAGCTTATCGATAACACTCCTATTATCGCGAAATACCTTGCAGATTGCTTTTTTCAGCATTAAAAACGCGTTCTCCCAATTACCCTGCTTTGCGGATTTCAATGTTATAAAAACCACAGGATACCCGCACATGTGGGAAACGTAGTCATTTCCCTCCATAATGATCTTTTTTTCGGCGTAATGTTCGTTCCCGTAAAACAGGAGCTTGTTTTCCTCATTCAGCCGCTCGGAATGAGTGTCTTCAAAAAAATACCTCAGCATACTCATATTCAATGTTTTTCCAAAACGCCTGGGCCGGGTTATGAGCGTAACCGCGCCGCGGTTGTCTAATAGATCCCTAATCAGCAAGGTTTTATCGACATAATACTGATTGTGCCGGATTATATCCTTAAAATCCTCAACGCCAATCGGCAGGGGAGTTCCGTTCATGACAGTCGCCGTCCTTTCTGAAATCGCGCGGCATGATCCGTTGATATTATATAATATCAGCCATTACGGCGCAAACTTTCCTTTAGAAGGAATCTGGAGGCGCTTAGGATGATTAACGTCAATATTTTTTTACCCGATGTTTTTGAGCAGGCCAAAACGCAAAATAACCAATACTGGGTTGATAAACTCACAAGAGATGATTTTATAAGGGCACATCTGGCTGTCTTGGTCGAGTCGAACCTTTCATTGCTTCTAAATGGCGGTAAGACGATAGAGTCTCGATTCAGCCTAAGGAAGATCGCGCTCTTTCATCAAGTTTCCAAGGGCGACGTCATACTATTGAAGAAATCAGGCGGTGCTGTAACGGGTGTCTTCGAGGCGCTGGAAATACACTATTTCGAGCCGCGTTCCGACTTACCGTAAATAGCTAAATGTTATATTTGTTACATTCAGCTAAACTGTTCAGCTTGATAACCATGTTCAGCGAAGTCGCGATGCCGTTGGGTATGATGCTGTTCGGGCCGCTCGGGGATGTTATAAAGATTGAGTATCTGTTGATCGTCGCGGGCGCGATGAGCTTACGCGGGTATGCGAGGAAACCTAAACGGCTTGATTAGCGGGGCGGAGCGTTCCGTGCGTCCGGGGTATCCTTTTTAACACGCGGAATCTTGTGCTTTAGACCTCCATATGATATTATCAGGTGGCTCATTATTTACTTAGAGGGGGGATCCTAATGAACAATGAGGAAAAAATCCTCGACAGTATCGGCGCGATACAGACAATCCTGGTTTCAATGCAGGCCGCGATTAATACCATATGCGGCGATGTTGATCTCATACGTACCGACGTTGATGCCTTAAAAGTCGGCCAAGCTAAATTGGAGGTCGGTCAGGCTAAGCTTGAATTAGGTCAGTTACGGTTGGAAAAGGAAGTCGCGAAGATTAAAGCGGATGTCAAATATCTCCGCCGAGCATCCGACGAAGCGTTTCGAGATATCGGCATGTTGGACAAATGTACCGCTGAAAGCTAATACGAGGAGGATAAAAGTTGGAACTGAAACCAAAGGAAAACTGTGTATACGACGAGATTTCGCTGGGGGAGGTTATGCTGCGTTTGGATCCCGGCGACGGCCGGATCCGTTCCGCGCGTTCCTTCAGGGCGTGGGAAGGCGGCGGGGAATATAACGTAGCCCGTGGTCTGCGCAAGTGCTTTAAGATGAAGACCGCCATTGTCACCGCGCTGGCGGAGAATGATATAGGTTATCTAGTAGAGGATTTCATATTACAGGGCGGCGTGGACGCGCAGTTTATCAAGTGGATGCCCTACGACGGCATAGGCCGGAATGTGCGTAACGGATTGAACTTCACCGAGCGCGGTTTCGGTGTGCGCGGCGCTGTGGGCGTCAGCGACAGGGCTGACACCGCCGCGTCCAAGCTCAAGCCCGGCGATATTGATTGGGAAACGATCTTCGGCAAACTCGGCGCTCGTTGGTTTCATACCGGCGGCATCTACGCGGCACTGTCCGAGACTTCCGCTCAGGTTGTGCTGGAGGCGGCTAAAACCGCGAAGAAGTACGGCACAATAGTCAGTTACGACTTGAATTACCGCCCATCGCTGTGGAAGGACATTGGCGGACAAGCTAGGGCGCAAGAAGTTAACAAAGAGATCGCTAAATATGTGGACGTTATGATCGGCAACGAAGAGGATTTTACGGCGTGCCTGGGCTTTGAGGTTAAGGGCAACAGCGCCAACCTGAGCCATTTGGACATCGACGGATATAAGGAAATGATCGCGACGGTATCAGCGGCTTATCCCAATTTCCAGGTTATAGCCTCCACCCTGCGCACAGTGAAAACGGCTTCTGTAAACGACTGGTCCGCAATCTGCTGGGCGGGCGGTCAGGTTTATCAAGGCATGGCTTTCAACGGGCTGGAGATAATGGATCGCGTGGGCGGCGGCGACAGCTTCGCTTCGGGGCTTACCTACGGATTTTTGACCGATCGGGATCCGCAAACCGCCTTGAATTACGGCGTCTGTCACGGCGCATTGGCTATGACCACCCCGGGCGATACGTCCATGGCCATGCTGAAGGAAGTGGAAGGTCTGTTAAAGGGCGCGGGCGCCAGGGTGCAGAGATGAAGGGGAGTCGCGGATGAATGACATTCTGAAACAGATTGGGCAGATCGGCATAGTACCAGTTATAGCTATCTCCGATGTGGAAAAGGCTGTGCCGCTTGCGAAAGCCCTGATCGCCGGCGGGATCCCATGCGCTGAGGTGACGTTACGCACGGGGGAGGGCGAGGAATGCATACGCCGTATCGCCGAAAGCGTGCCGGAGATTCTGCTGGGCGCGGGTACGGTGCTGAGGATTGAGCAGGTGGACAGGGCTATGAAAGCCGGTGCCAAATTCATTGTCAGCCCCGGATTCAATCCGAAAGTAGCGCAATATTGCGTCGATAACAATATTTTGATAATTCCCGGATGTTCCACGCCCTCCGATATGGAATCCGCGATTGAGCTGGGTTTGGACACCGTTAAATTCTTCCCGGCCGAGCAGGCGGGCGGCCTGCCTTATATTAAGGCTTGCGCCGCGCCGTATACCGGGCTGAAATTCGTGCCGACCGGAGGGATAAACGCGGGTAATATAGGCAAATACTCCGCGTATAATAAGATTGCCGCCTGTGGAGGCAGCTGGATGGTCAGTAAGGAATTATTGGAAGCGGGGAATTTTGAGGAAATCACCCGACTCTGCGAGGAAGCCGCGCGGATTGTACGGGACGCGAGGCGGTAAATGAAACCGGGCCTGGATATAATCACCACGCTCGGTTTTTATTTGCCCGCCATGCGCTTAGCCACCAGGCTCATCGCGATCCAGTAATTCTTTGTTTTAATCTCATCTGTTCGCGCCTTCTCGTTTATCTCAGCGAGGGGCAGTCGATAATCCCCCCGAAGCGCCCCCAAATGAATATTGCGCTTAAGCTCGTCCAGTTGAGCGGTACTAATGGACTTACCGCCGGCAGCCTGCCGATCAGCGTATATGGACGCGAATTTTTCCATGACTCCGTCCGCGAACGCCTCATATTCCGGATTGCGCACCCTGCCAAGCTTTGGTTCGTAAAACAGCTCTTCTCCGGTCGGGACGCCGCTTAGCAGATTCGGGTCTTCATTGGAACCGTCCACATACAGATAATAGACATTTTTTACGCCCACGTCGGGGTTCAGCCTCAGAACGCGCCCAAGCCTTTGTATGCGCTGCCGTATGCCCGTCGTCGCGGATACGATAATTCCTACATCCGTGTCCGGTACGTTCAAACCCTCGTCAAGCGCTTTGCAGCTTAACAATATGTCCGCGTCGCCGTCCTTGTACGCCTCAAGCGAGCTCCGCTTGGCGGCATGTTCCATTTCGCTGTGGTACCTGCGAACCCTTTGAGGATACATCCTGTTCAATATCGCGAAGATCTGATTCACCGTCTGAATGCGCTCGGCAAAAACAATTATCCGCCTGCCGATCATGGTTCTGACCAGTTCGCAGGCGCAGGGCACGCGGAAAGCCGCGAGGTTTACAATATCCTTCCGCCGGAAAAGCAGCGCGCGGTACGCGGAAGCCATATCAGAAAGGTCGCCGGAACCGGAGGCCAATTCCCCAAGGAGACTGTAAAAATCGCCGCCGTAGGCGTGTTGAAGCTCCGGGCAGCCTTTGTACAGATTCGATACCATCGAATGAATTTGGCCATTAATATCCTTATATTCAAAGGTTTCATCCTCAGTGAACGGCACTTTGACCGTATGTACAACGTAATCGGAAACGATACGGTCTCTGGACGCGTTTTTGATACTGTATGAATAAATCTCTCTGCCTAAGGCAAGCGTGGTTCTCTCCATATTTTCTCCTTTCGGCGTCGCGGACAGGCCCAGCGAGAAATAAAGCCGCTTGTCCGCGAACGGATAGAAATCAAACGAGTGTATGTTTTCCGGCGAGTCCATGTGGTGGCATTCGTCGCAGATCAGCAGGACCGGACGGCGCGCCTTGATATCCCGTATTATATGGCTCGATATATCATAGCGTGCCGAATTGACCACATAAATTGTGTATTTTCGGCGAGGTTCCTTTATCTCGCCGGTATATACCCCGATGGAAGATCTGTGCGCCCGCAGATTCTCCATAATGTCTTTTATCCATTGAACCGTCAAAAAGATCTTTGGCACTATAATTTTTACCCGCACATCCGCGTTTGGACGCTCCCTCTCGATCATATCCATCGCGGCTAAGGCCAGCATTGTCTTGCCGGTTCCGGTAGCCGCGTTCACTATGCCGTGGAACCCGGCTTCACGCCACACCTTCAAGCATTCTTTCTGCCAGTGGTATAACCGCATACTCAACCGCCTCTAAATATATTGACTTTAATTATATGATTTAATAAAATAAAGTCAATGTTTGCTATGAATCCGGGCTGAAACGGACGCCCGGGGAAGGGTGTGTATATGGACTACGAGGAATTTTTCTCTCAATATTCACAAAACGCGGGCAAGGTCAAAGACTTAGCCGCGGGTTTCTCCAGAGCCCTCAAGCGCGTGAACGAGAATATTGACAAAGGCGATGTAAAAACGGGCGCGAAAAACGCGGATGGTTTGCTGGAAACCGTTGAGGCGCTGAGCCGGACGGCGCGTGAACTGACGGATACCGTGAATGGGTTCGATTATCAGGAGTATATGAGGTCCGGCGAACTTGAAGAGCAGTTTGCCGCGTACTGTGAGGAAGCCGGCCTGGATATTAAAGGCGGTAATAATTCTTATGAAATCTTTCCTTACAGGCTTAATTTCGATCAGAACAACTGCGAAATATTAGTCAACAGACGAAAATCTTTCTGTCTGCGGCCTAAACGCTTGGCCGAGGATATTAAAGCCATACGATCAAAACTCTTTTCCTCCGCGTTCAACGCCTCTCAATTTGCCCGCGAGTTGGCTTACGCGTATGACGTGGCCGTTATTTACTATAACAAGGATCGCCGCGTGACGATCAAAGAGCCGGATATGCATCTGACCGCGTTATATAACCATCTAGCGCCAATGTCACGTTATCGCAAGGATTACGACCGCAGAAGCTACGAGTTTGATCTGGCGCGGCTGTATACCGCCGATCCGGTGACGCTTGAGGACGGAAGGCGTATCGCCTTCGGAACCAGCCGTGACATAGCGAAATCCGTCCGTGTGACAGATAAGAACAACAATGAGCATTATCTGGGCACTGTCAGGTTTTATACCGAATGACCTCCGCTGGTGATTTGACGCGTCTCGGCGAATTTGCGGACACGTGGCGCGATCCCGACTTGGAGCGCCTTATCCAGGGCCAGCCGCCTGAGGACGACGGGATTTTGACGGAGCTTTCCGTAGGGATCGAATACATTACGGACTTTTGGCGCGAGCATTATTTGGATAATTTTATCCGTTTGGGCGGAGCGAAGATTAAGTTTGTGACCGGTTCCGCCGGCAGCGGAAAGACTCACTGCCTGCGCCTGTTCTTGTCGCGGGCGCGCGAACGCGGCTTTAAAACGGTTTATATATCCGCGAAAGACGTTTGGCTCAACGACTTTAAAGAGGTCTACGCCGCGATTCTAAAGGCGGTCGATCTCCCCGGGGCTTTAAATAACTGCGCCCGGCTCATCGTGGAAAACATGGGGTATAATCCCGACGATATCCCGGAGGGCCAAACCTTTTTCGATTATCTCTCAGCGAATGGGAATATCGACGCGCTGACCAAGCGGGAACTGAGGGATCAGATCTCGCGAGTATATTTGAAAAATCCCCGGTTGGATAACAACTTCGCCGTCTGCTGTTCCATATTGACCGGGGGCATCTTGGGTTACCCCATTCTGGAGGAACAGAGCCGGAACTTGATACTCTCGTGGCTGGCCGGGACTAAGGGCGTCCGCACGGCGGATCTCAGAAAATTAGGGCTTTCTCCCGGAAGGGTCACGAAGTACAATTCAAGGCATATGCTGCGGTCTTTGATAGAGTCGCTGAAATCGGCGGGTTATCCGGGGCTGGTCGTGGTTGTTGACGATCTGGATGTAATGGGCGGCATGTCCTCCTTTGACGCGCCGCGTTACACCCGGATGCGCAGGGAAGACGCGTATGAGAGTATACGAGAGTTGATCGACGACATAGACACCATGTCTAACGTGATGTTCCTGTTTTCATTCCGCACGGATCTGCTGGAGAACGAAAACGTGGGGCTTAAGTCATATCAGGCGCTTTGGATGCGTATACAGACTGAAATAAACAGCGAGAACTTCAATAGGTTCGCTGATTTTATCGATATGGACAATGTGGCTGAGAGGGTCTTTACCGAAGAAAATATTACGCTGATGTCTGAAAAGCTGGCGGAATGGGTGAAACGCCGCGGCGGAAACCAAACCGCGCAGGAAA
>JAISZF010000234.1 GCA_031269415.1 Clostridiales bacterium | reverse complement strand
CCAGCAGACATACCGCCAGCCTGAATAAAACAGTCGCGGACGTCGAAACCCAGCCGGGTATACGGTAATAGAAGATAAACGCGGACGCGAAAAAAGACCCCTCTGCGTGTTGTTCCGCGACTTCCGCGGCAATAACGCGCGCGATATTATTGACTGCGCCCGCGTTGGCTTCCGCGTATACGCCCAAGAACACCGCCAATAATAATAAGATGAGGAGTCTCTTTGTTTTCATTTATGCGCCACAGCCCTTTCCCTTCTGTAAATCACAAATTGAGCGGCAGCCAGTAACCCGAACAAGATCAGGGTCACATAACTAAGGTTAGAGCCGGCTTGTCGCAGGTATGAACTCATCTGTGCCAGCGCGGACGACACCTGCATGGAAATATCATCTACAGCGGCGGAAGCCGGAACGAATAGATTACGCAAAGGCTCAAGTTCCGGATACTGATACATCCAGCTCAACATCGCCTCTTTATTCATAACCAGTATAAAGCCTAAACTCAAGAGCAGAGAAAATACGCCTATAATACCGTATACGGGGAGGTTGACGGATTTTGCCCCCATTTCCGGAAGTTGCGCGATTATGGCCATCACACGGCGCTCAAAGCCCTCCGGCGCTTCCGACAGCGTCATATCCGAAAAATCATTCATTATGCCGTCATATACCAAAAAATCCTCTTTGCAATGACCGCAGGTCTGTATATGCCGGTTGAGCGAAGCCGCTTCGGCGTCCGTAAGAACGCCGTCCATGTATTTCATCATCAGATCGCCAGCCTTTTCACACTCCATAACCCACGCTCCCCTTTCTGTTCAGATTCAGCAAACTCTCCTTCAGCAAACTCTCCTTCAGCATACGCCTACCGCGGAAGATACGATTCTTAACCTTAGACAGAGGCTCGTTTATTATCTCCGATATTTCCTGATAACTGAGCCCCTGTTCATGATACAGCACTATAGGTATTTTATACATGTCGGGCAGATCACCGACAATCTTCCTCAGTTCTTCCTTCTGTTCACGGCGTATATAAGCGCCCTCCGGCGACTCTTCCGTGCGCAGGCTGAATTCCACATCCTCGATAGGCACGGTTTCCTGCTTCTTTTTGCGGCGGTAGTCGATAACATGGTTTGTGGCAATGCGTATGACCCATGTACTGAATTTATACTCCGGATAATACTTATCCAGATTTTTGTAGATCTTGATGAACACGTCCTGCGCCAGATCATTCGCTTCCTCGTGATCGTTTACCATCCGCAGGATCACCGAATAAACCAGGTTTTTATAACGCTTGACCAATTCGGCGAATATATCGCGGTCTCCCGCGAGACACGCCTGTATTACCTCATAATCGGTATAAGCGGATACGGACATCGCATTCAGCTCCCGCAATTTTCTGATCTTCTTAAATTAATTTCTTAATTCAAAATACGGCTCTTACATCATATTGTCTGTCATTCTTCACGGAAATTTATAGTTTTAGTCATACGGTCTTTACCGGCGCGCGAGTTGGGGAATATCGCCCTGGCGGCGTCTATAAAGCTTTCGGGATTTGTCATCGCGGGGCTGAAATGAGTAAGCCACAGCTCGTCAACGCCGCCAGCTTTGGCGACAGCAGCCGCTTCTTGAAAGATCATATGCTTATGCGCCGCCGTTTTAGCGAGCATTTCCGCTTCCCCATACAGGCCCTCGCAGATAAACAGATCGCTGCCCTTCACGAAATCGGACAATTCCTTTACAGGCCGCGAGTCCGTGCAGTACGCCGCTTTAATAGGCGTCCGCGGCGGACCTAACACCATTTCCGGCGTGTACGCGACGCCGTCCATCTCGACTGTTTCATATTTTTGCAGCCGGTTCCACGCCCTCATCGGCACCTTATTGAGATTGGCTTTCTCCAGGTCGAAACGCCCGGCGCGCTTAAACTCAAACGAATACGCGAAGCATGGGATACGGTGATCCACCGGCAGCGCGGAAATATTAAAATCGCCCAGCGCAAACCGGTTCGGCGGCGTTCCGCGTACAAAAGGCAGTTCGATAATTTCAATCTCAAACGGGAGTTCCCGCGCTATAACGCATAGACAGCGCGCCACTTCGCCCATACCCGGCGGCCCGATTAACGTCAGCGGTTCATCTCGCCCCGAATTGCCCACAGTCAAAAGCAGACCGGGCAGGCCTGCTATGTGATCCGCGTGAAAGTGCGTAAAACAAATCGCGTCCAGGTTTTTATATCCCCAGCCTAGGATCTTCAGGGTGATTTGCGTGCCCTCACCGCAATCCACCATAACCAGTCTGCCGTTGAACCTCAGCAGCAAAGACGTGAGAAAACGCCAAGGCAGCGGCATCATTCCGCCTGTACCCAGAAGCGCGGCGTCCAGCATCAAAATCGCCCCTCATATGTATCAATATTAACGAAAAACAAAAGCCTGACCCCACCGCCGGGCGCGTCAGACTTTGTCCAATCACAAATTAAATATAGCAAATATTCTTCCGCGGGTCAATAGACCTTTACGACTGTCCTGGCTGCCGCGTCCTTTTCAAACGTATAACTCGCCCCGGCTTTGTCGTACTGCGAGTCATATGTAGTGTCCACCGTAACCCACTTTCCGTCCATCAATATCTCATTCCACGCGTGATATTCCTTTATTTCCGGCGCGTAGCCCATAATCAGTTTAGTCGGGACTCCGCTGAACCATAGCAAACGGGCCAGCATGACCGTGTAATCATAACAGATAGCTTTCCTGGACGCGTAAATCTCGTCTATAACAGGAACGTAATCACTGGGCAGGTTTTTGATTTTATCGAAGTCATAGGTATAATTTGTAACCATTTCTTTATACACGTCTTTGATCATATCGTTTTTATTCTTCTCGCCAATCAGAGCCGCGTAACCCTGTATCGCCTTCATCGAAGCGTCGTAATTCACCAGCAAATGCGGCGACGTATACATCTTGTTGACGTCAACCTTACCGACCTCGATAGATTCGGATTTCAATGGCTTAAACCTGGTCCCCTCTATCTGCCGTAAAACGCTGATCTTGTAAGTCCCCTCCCCCATTTGCAGCGGAACAAAGTTAGGGGTATTATTTGGTATGCTGTATACATTTTTATCTCCGTTAGCCTCCACAAGAACCTTGACAGGCTTGGATAAGTCCCCCGAATATTGAATCATCGCCAGTCCGTGGGGGACTTTTTCAGTATTGATTATTACGTCCGCGTAAACGCGAATGGGAAAAAAGAAGTAAAGGCATATGGCAAAAAAGAATAAGATAGACTGCCGTTTCACAATAACCACACCCCCTGCTCAGATTAATGGACTATCCCGTCCCACAACGGTTCCTGTACGGCGTTTCCTTCGTTCCTCAATTGAGACTGCTTCCATTCCAAGATGGAGTAACGCCTGCCGTCTTTATCCAATACCGCCGTCGTTCCGTCAAATGAATACCTGAAAGGCAGGGCGGCCGCTTTGATTTCGATCCGCGACTTGCCGCCCGCCGACACCGTCACGCTGACGACCGTGCCGTCCTCATTGATGTCCATGCCGGGATAGCGCTCGCGCACGGAATTCAGCTCCATCAATATTTTGTTCCGGTACATACTGTTGAATTGCCGCTCCAGGCTTTCAGGCGTTAATTCAGCGGCGCCATTCCTGTCCGAGACCGCTTCCGCCGTGCCGCGTTCGGCCTTGGCCAGTGCGGCGTCAAAATCCATCAGAAATTCCTCGGCGAGCGCGTCGCATTCATAGTACTCCGTCTTCCAATCCAGCGCCTTGCCGCTGAAAACATAATTCACGCGGGCGGCAGTGATGGAAAACGCCCCCAAGGTGACCAACACCAGCATCATGAATATAATCAGCACCGAAGCCGCCCCGTTTTCTTCCGTGTGTAAATCTTTCACATGATCACCCTGACTGTCTGTATTTAAGTGTGCTTAGACGGAGAAGCGGCGTCCTCTCATTATTCTCCGTAACTTCATAAACAGAGGCCTCCAGCTTATATATCCCGGATTCCCCGGAACCTATGATGTAATTGCCATTCAAATCGAAGGCGGTATACGTTTTC
>JAISZF010000197.1 GCA_031269415.1 Clostridiales bacterium | reverse complement strand
CTTCCTCCGGATGCCACGGTCTCGCCGACGCCTACGCCATCGCTTCCTCCGGATGCCACGGACTCGCCGACGCCTACGCCAACGCTTCCTCCGGATGCCACGGACTCGCCGACGCCTACTCCTACGAGAACATCTACACCGACAAGGACGCCTACTCCTACGAGAACGCCTACACCGACAAGGACGCCTACACCGACAAGGACGCCTACTCCTACGAGGACGCCTACTCCTACGAGAACGCCTACACCGACAAGGACGCCTACTCCTACGAGAACACCGACGCCTACAGCAACTCCTACTCCAAGAGTTACCCCTCCGGTTATAATAATCCCGACATGTACTCCGGTATCCCTTTAAACAGCGCCGATAAAAAAAACCCTGTAGCTTTATGCTTCAGGGTTTTTTAGAGCTCATTTCAGAAACTCCGTTATGCGCTTTTCAATTGTCGTGTTGTAGTTGAGCACGGTTCGTTCGTACTCGGTTTCCATAAACTTTGAGGACAACAGAAAATCCGCGGTTGCCCGGTTCGTGGCGATTGGAATATCGTAAACCACCGCGATCCTCAGCAGCGCCTTAACATCCGGATCGTGCGGCTGCGACTCCAGCGGATCCCAAAAGAATACCACAAAATCGACAGAACCTTCCACTATCCGCGAACCTATCTGCAAATCGCCGCCGAGAGGACCGCTGCTGTATCCTCTTACAGGCAGGTTGGTCTTTTCGGAAATCAGTTTAGCGGTGGTTCCTGTGCCGCATAGGAAATGGTTTTTTAATATATCCTTATGCAGCGCCACCCAGTCCGCCAGTTCTTTCTTTTTGCTGTCATGCGCGATGAGCGCGATATGCTTCTGTTTTCTTATTGTAAACGGTATGTATTCGTCGGTAATCATCACTTTCCCCCTCAAGGATAAATCCGTTAAATTATATCAGCATTAATTGCTTACGGCAAGCTTATTAGTTGGTCTGTGAATCACTTATGATAATTTCATCGATGGAAATCGTGTTTTTAGATTGCGTTTTATAAGGCGGACATTTATAATTAGAATGTATAATAAAACAAAAATGAAATTGATGATTAAGGGGTTTTGATTTATGCCTGTTAACCTGCGCGGCCGCGGTTTTTTAACCCTGATGGATTTCTCCGGAGAGGAGATACGTTACCTGCTGGATTTATCTCATAATCTAAAGGCTAAAAAAAGGTCGGGTATTAAGGGCACACTGCTTGAGGGCAAAAATATAGTGCTTTTGTTTGATAAGACATCAACGCGCACGCGCTGCGCTTTTGAAGTCGCGGCATTTGACGAGGGCGCGCATATTACGTTTTTGGATCAGGCAGGCTCGCAGATGAATAAAAAGGAGTCTTTAGAAGATACCGCGCGCGTATTGGGCAGGTTCTATGACGGCATAGAGTATCGCGGTTTCGAGCAGTCCACTGTGGAAGCGCTGGCGAAGTTTTCGGGCGTACCCGTGTTCAATGGCCTGACCGACATAGATCACCCCACGCAGATACTTGCTGACTTAATGACTATGGAAGAACATTTGGACAAGCCGCTGAAGAAATGCAAAGTGGTGTTTGTCGGCGACACGCGCAACAATATGTCGCTCGCGTGGATGATAGCCGCCGCGAAACTTGGCTTTGAGTATACGGGCCTAGGCCCTCGGGAACTGTTTCCAGACAAAGGCTTAATCGCGGAGCGGAATGGGGCCGCCGCCGCGTTAGGCGGTTTGGTGCGCTTTACGGACGACCCCGACGACGCGGGGGGAGCGGACGTTGTTTATACGGATGTATGGGTAAGCATGGGCGACGAGGATAAATTGGAAAAGCATGTTAAGCTTCTAACCCCGTTCAGGCTGGATCGACAATTGCTGAATAAGCTGTCCGGCCCCGGCGCTGTCTTCATGCACTGTCTGCCCGCGTTTCATGATCTGGAGACTGCGTTCGCGAAAAAAGCCGCCGCTTTAGGCTTTGATGTCCGCGAGGTGACGGACGAAGTGTTCCGAGGTCCGAATTCTGTTGTATTTGATGAAGCTGAAAATCGTATGCATACAATTAAGGCGGTTTTGACCGCTCTCCTTGGATAACGCCGCTTTTTTCGACACAGTTTTTTTACCGTTTATGGATCTTTTCGTTGTAATATCAAATAAAAAATAAGGGTGAGCATGCGATGTTTATTAAAAAAATTCGGGATAGAGCGTGTAAGGCCGCGGCTTTTGCCGCGGTTGCCGCGATGAGTCTGTTATACGCGCAAAGCGTATTCGCGGCTGAGATCTTAGAGTCCGCTCCATTGACGCCCATTACGATCAATGTCCTTCAATCGGGTCTGGAACAGGATTTACAGGCGAGGGCGCAGATAATAAAGTATCAGGAAATAATTCTGCCACAGCAAGTCGGAACATTCGAAATTCAAGATACTTATAATTTGGACGGTTTCCCCGCGCAAAGCAGGTATACTGACGCGGTGAACGACTATTACCAAATAGCGATGGACGCCTCGCTGAATATGGGTTATGACGATGTTGTTATACAGAAGGTAATTGCCGCCGACTTCACCCCGAATTTCAGCGACTGGACCATAACTTCGCTTCTCAAACTGACGGATTACAGTATCGGCGTTAGATACGCGGCGTGCGTAGTCAACGGGACGAGCAGGAATATCGTGTTCTCTCCGCTGAATAAAGCGGCTGAAACGCTACCGGACGCATACGGAAAATATGTTGAAAACCATGAACGCGTTTTACAGGAGTACATACAGAGCGGGGTTTCCTCAAATAAGGGTTACCCGCCTAATTCCTATTATGAACCGGAATTAGGATCGGCGATTATTAATAACGGGCAATTGGCGTTTTATCTGTTTAAACGTACAGTCAACGAGGGGGATACATTGTCGGCGTCCGAGTTTGTCAGCTTCGGCGAAGGGTCATACGCGGCGTCGGTCAATTTCATGAAATATCCGAATTTCAGGCTGTTGGGCAGGCAGGAGGTTCAGTTGCTGGTTACATACTTTGACGGTACGCGGACAGAAGCCATAGCGAATATGACGGTTGTAGAATACGGATTGCCGGATGAGACTGAATACAGCGACGATAATACCCCGCCGGTATTCGATCCTATCTCGAACCTGTACGCGCAAGTCAACTCTGATATTGATTACTATAACGGCGTCAGCGCGGCAGACGATTCGGGTTCGGTTGAGATTACGGCGGATACAAGCAGTGTCAACCCATCAAAGGTTGGGCGGTATTATGTCACATATACCGCCACGGATCCAAACGGCAATACGGCGACAGCGGGCGCGTATATATCTCTTTCCAGCGCGTCGCCGCAAACCGTATTCAATACCGCTGACAGAATAATCGCCAGCGTCGCCTCCGGCAATCTTTCTCAATATGAAAAGGCCAGGCGGCTATATAACTGGGTTATAAATAATGTGCGTTATGTCGACGGGTCCGCTCACAGCTCATCTATAGACGGGGCTAATACGGCTTTCACACGCGGCCGCGGCGACTGCTTCATCTTCTACTCCGCGGTTGAGGTGCTGTTCACGCGCGCCGGCATAAGAAACGTCCAGGTGCGCAGACTGGGTGGCGCGACACATTACTGGAATCTGGTCAACACCGGCGGCGGCTGGTACCATGTGGACGCGACGCCGTTTGCCGGCGGTCTTCCCAGGGTGCGCTTTATGTTTTCCGAATCAACAGCCCAGTATTATACCCGGAATTTCCCTTACACCAGTTACAATTACGATAGGTCGCTTTATCCGCAGGCGGCATGGGAGTAATGATCTATGAAATCAATAATCTTTGTCATCATTCTAGCCGCGTTTATTTTGTTATTCCAACGTATCTTAACTCCGAAATATATGAGCGATACCTACGAAGGCGCCATGATTGCCGAGTATTACGAGGAACGATTTCCCCATGATGTTATATTCATAGGGGACTGTGAGGTCTATACAAGTTATTCCCCGATAACCATGTGGGAAAATTACGGTATAACCTCATATATACGTGGAGGCGCGCAGCAGCTTATATGGCAGAGTTATTACATACTTGAGGACACGCTGAGGCATGAAACGCCAAAAGCGGTTGTTTTCAACGTGCTCTCCATGCAATATTCCGAGCCGGTAAGCGAAGGTTATAACCGGCTGAATTTGGACGGGCTGCGGCTTACACAAACTAAGCTGGACGCGATCAACGCGTCCAAAACGGAGGGCGAATTCACATTTTCATACGTTCTGCCGATAGTACGCTGGCATAGCAGGTGGGGCGATCTCTCCGCCGACGACTTAAGGTATCTGTTCTCCAGTAAAAAAGTCACACATAACGGTTATCTGCTGCGCAGCGATGTTAAGCCGGTAGGCGCTTTGCCGTCACAGCGCGCTTTACCGGACTACGCGTTCAGAGAGGTAAGCTATGAGTATCTGGATAAAATAACGCGGTTGTGCCGGGATCGCGGTATCAGTTTGATATTGGTGAAGTCGCCGGCTGTGTATCCGTTCTGGTATGACGAGTGGGACGAGCAGATCCGTTCGTACGCGGAGTCCAACGGCCTGCCGTTTTATAACCTGCTGAAACTCTCAGATGAGATCGGAATAGACATGAATACGGACACCTTTGACGCCGGGATTCATTTAAACGTATCCGGCGCGGAAAAAACCGCTGTGTATTTTGGCGGGTTACTCGCGGATTACCTCGGGCTGGCCGGCCATAAAGACGAACCGGACGTGAGAGCCGAGTGGGACAGGAAGATACTGGCTTATAACGCGATGAAAGCTAAGCAGGAAGCTGAGCTTGAAGAGTATGAGAAGGTTTTAACATATACTTATTAGAGGAGAAAAATTCTTGTTAATTAATCGATTATCGCTAGTAGTAACCGCCTTATGTATTTTTATGCCGCTCGGCGCGTGCGCGGGCTCCAATACACTGGCGGCGGGCGTAAATTCCAGTCAACCGGAGGCGGAGGAAACATCCGCGCCGGAGCCTGAAACAATCATCACGAATACTCCAACGCTAACAAACACACCGGAGCCGACTCCGACCGCTATTCCCACGCCTACAGTGACACCAAAGCCCACGATGACGGCGACGCCCGAACCTACGAACACTCCCGAGCCTACGGCTGCGCCTACTAACACACCGGAACCCACAGCGACGCCGGAGCCTACGGTTACGCCTCAACCCACAAACACCCCGGAGCCAACAACCGCACCTGATCCAACGGACGTGCCGGAACCTACAGCGACGCCTGTGCCTTCCGAGCCTACGGCTGACCCCGTTCCCACAGCGACACCCGAACCCGTTAAAACGGTCGGTCAGAAGCCAGGGGCATTCGCCTTTGGTTACAATGGCGTCAATATCTCAATGGGCGCGGACGCGAACGATATCATCTCGGCGCTGGGAGAACCCGGCAGTCTTTTTGAAGTTCCAAGCTGCGCCTTTGATGGTATCGACAAAACGCTCATATATAACGGTTTTGAAATTTATACATATCCGGCGGGCGGTAAGGATCTTGTGCTGTCTGTCGTCATAACAGGCGGAGTTCAGACCAAGGAGGGCCTTGGATTAGGCATGGCATACGACGACATGGTAGCCATATACGGCGAGGACTACAGCAACCCCGCCGCCGCATACATCTATACCGCGGGCGGGGCGGAACTGCGCGTTATCATCGAAGGCGGCGTGGTTACGGATATAAGTTATTATAACCTTAACGCTTGAATACTCAATTGAACTAACGGGGAGATGAATATATGGTGATTGATATTCACAAAAGCATTGACGACCTTGTGGTAAAATTGGAAAATCAACTAACTCCTGAAAACGTGAACAAGACAGAATACATGATGCCCGGCGACGCGGCTGCAGGTTAGCCGCCGCGTCGCCGGGCATTCACTGTCTTATTCAGAATCTATTTAATTCACCACAGAAAACAGCATATCACCATACGACGGATACGGCCAGTACTTCTTCGCGACAAGCTGCTCCAGTTCGTCCACAACTGCCCGCAGTTCGCTCATGAGGCTGAACACGGTATATCTGTAGAAGCTCGCGAGCGCCAGGCTGTCTTCCCCGCCCTTCGCTTCCAGCAGACTGTTATCCAGAGCCTCAAGCTTTTTATACAAACAGCCTGCCAGCTCGGAGATCTTGCCCAAAAGGATGTCTTCCGGAGAGACGGGATAACCGCCCGCTTTTTTCTTTTCAATCAAATTGATCAATTCAGACTCATACGCGAAGATAGCCGGAATAACCTCCTGCTTAACCATATCCAGAATGGTCAGGGCCTCAATATGGATGGTTTTGCTGTAGTTGTCCAGCAGTATCTCATAACGCGAGCGTATCTCTTCTTCGGCTAGTACGTTGTGCTTGGTGAAAACCTCTATATTCCCGGGCTCAATAAACGCGGGAAGCGTTTCGATAGTGGTCTTCAGGTTGGAAAGCCCGCGCTTATCCGCCTCAATAACCCAATCCTCCGAGTAGTTGTTACCGTTGTACACAATGCGGTCATGAGCAATTACGTTCTCCTTGATAAGCGCGGAGAGTTCCGCGTGGAAATCAGCGGCTTGCTCCAGTCGATCCGCGAATTGCGATAAAGCCTCCGCGACTATGGTATTGAGAATAAAGTTAGGTCCGGCGATAGAAAATGATGAGCCTACCATACGGAACTCAAATTTATTGCCGGTAAACGCGAACGGAGACGTACGGTTGCGATCCGTGGTATCCTTGGGAAAGTGCGGCAGCACTTTCGCGCCTATCCCCATCTGCGTCTTCCCGCGGCTGTGGAACACAACGCCGTTCTTGATGGAATCCAGTATTTCGGTCAGATCGTCGCCCAGGAATACCGAAACGATGGCGGGCGGGGCTTCATTCGCGCCCAAGCGGTGATCATTGCCCGCGCTCGCGACGGATACGCGCAGAAGATCCTGATACTCATCCACTGCCTTTATAACAGCGGTCAGGAAGAGCAGAAAACGCTCGTCCGGGTTATCAGTGGGATCCAACAGGTTAACGCCTGTGTCCGTAGCCAGCGACCAGTTGTTGTGCTTGCCGCTCCCGTTGACGCCGGCGAAGGGCTTTTCGTGAAGCAGGCAAGCCAGGCCGTGCTTACCGGCTATAGTCTTCATCAGTTCCATCGCCAACTGGTTATGATCCGTGCCCACATTGGTAGTCTCGAAGATAGGCGCCATCTCATGCTGCGCCGGCGCGACCTCGTTATGCTTTGTTTTGGCCGGTATGCCCAGTTTCCAGAGTTCTTCGTCCAATTCTTTCATAAAAGCCGAAACCCTGGGCTTGATGGTAACAAAATAGTGATCCTCCAGTTCCTGCCCCTTGGAGGGCCTGGAACCGATCAAGGTGCGGCCTGTATAGATCAGATCCGGCCTTTTAAGGAACATCTCCTTATCTATCAGAAAGTACTCCTGTTCGGGTCCTACTGTGGTTATAACGCGTTTAGACTCGGTGTCGCCGAATAAACGCAGAATACGCAGCGCCTGGGCGCTTAAAGCGTCCATTGAACGCAGCAGCGGCGTCTTTTTATCCAGAGCCTGGCCGCCGTACGAGCAGAACGCCGTGGGGATACAGAGGGAGCTGTCTTTTATAAAGGCATACGAAGTGGGATCCCAGGCGGTATACCCGCGGGCCTCAAACGTGGCGCGAAGCCCGCCGGACGGGAAGCTGGAGGCGTCGGGCTCGCCGCGCACCAATTCCTTGCCTGAGAATTCCATTATGACCCTGTCGCCCGCAGGGGATATGAAACTATCATGTTTTTCGGCGGTTACGCCCGTCATCGGCTGGAACCAATGGGTAAAATGAGTGGCGCCGAGTTCTATCGCCCATTCCTTCATGGCGCTTGCGACGACATTCGCCACATCAAGTTCTAAATGCGTGCCTTCAGATATGGTCTTGCGCAGCGCTTTATAAGTGTCTTTGGGAAGCCTGGCCTGCATTACAGAGTCATTAAAGACCAAGCTTCCATAGATTTCCGGAATGCTCTTCATCCCGATACCTCCTGTTAGTTAATAGTTTCAATCCAAGAAAAAAACGCCGCGAACATAGTCCACAGCGCCTTTACCGTAATATCAGTATATCATATCCGCGCTTAAAGTCAATATGATGTAAGTGCTTTTTTCTGCATTCCGTGTACAAAGGAAGAGAGGGTAAAATTAATAACGAAATAAACCAGCGCCACGAACAGAAAGATCACGAAAACATGCAGTGAAGTAACCGTAACGCTCTGCGACAGGCTGCTCATAATAATCCTCGAACGGTAGAAGAATTCCATTATGGCGAATTGAGATAAAAATGAGGTATCCTTAATAGTGGTAACGATTTGGCTCATTAACGAGGGCACAATTTTATGAAAGCACTGCGGCAGCACAATATAGAAGATGGTTTGATGGAAACGGAACCCTTGGGAGTTGGCCGCCTCGAACTGACCCTTGGGTATCGCGTTCAGACCGCCCCTTACTATCTCGGCTATAACTGAACTCGTATACAGTACCAGCGCCAAAGAACCGCGCAGCAACGGGTTTCCCCCGCGTATGGTAAACACACAGACCAAGATCCAGAGGAGCAGGGGCGTGTTGCGAAAGATCTCAATATATACGCCCGCTATCTTGCCGAGGATTATTTTTTCGTAATTCCGGCATATAGCGAGTACGCTTCCTATCAATACGCTGAGTAAAACCGTGCAGACAGCGATTCCCAGAGTGATAATCAGACCGATAATCAAATACTGAATATTCGCAGGGGTGAATACGTCGGCTATTACCTGACTCAGCATTCTACCACCTCTTCCAACGGTTCATGAATAATATCCCTGCTTTTAAGCCTTTCCTCATATCGCCTTGCCCACGTCGCCAGAGGGAAACAGAGAATAAAATATAATAAGCCTGTTACTATGTACGCGGGCGCGTAACTCAAAGCCCCGTTTGACGCCCACGAATCCGCGCGGTACATCAGATCGCCGCCCGCTATAATCGCGAGAACCGAGGTGTTTTTGATCAGGTTTACCGCCTGATTGGTCAGCGGAGGCAGAATAATCTGTATGGTTTGCGGTAAAACAACGTACCACATGGTCTGTAAATGAGTGAAACCCTGTGCTCGAGAGGCCTCGGACTGGCCGGGCGGTATGGAGTGAATACCCGCCCGGACGACCTCGGCCACATAAGCCCCATGGTAAACGCCGACGCCTACCGCGCCGATAGTAAATACATCCCACCGTACGCCGATCATCGGCAGCGCGTTGTAGATGAAGAATACCTGTATAACCAAGGGCGTGTTCTGAAAAAATTCCACATAAACGCGGGCGACGGTCTTTAAGATCCTATTGCGCGAGGTCGAGCAAAGCCCGAGAACCACGCCGATAATAAGCGCCATAGATAAAGCCAGCGCCGAAACCAGCAACGTCGTTAACAGCCCTTCCGCGAAAACGCCTCGGTCATTAAACAGGCGCGCCCAGCGCCACAGGGCGAAAGGGCCGTTGCTCATGCTATTCCCCCCTATAGATTGTACTTACTTACAAGACCGGCGATAGTACCGTCGTTCAGCCATTTATTGATTAAGTCGTCCACTGTTTGGGCGAGGTCTTTATTGTCCAGTTTAGTGGCGACGCCGTAATCCTGCGGGGAAAAGCGATCAGGCAGTATAACGGAGGTATCGTCCACATAACCGCCCAGTATGGAGCCGTCGACGGAAAATACATCCACGCGGCCCGAATCCAGCGCGGCTTTAATCTCGGGGTATGAGGCGAATTCAGAGAACGATATACTGACGCCGGCCTCGTCAGCTGCGGCCTGTATGGCGTCTTTGGAAGTCGCCGACTGCGCCACGCCGATTGTTTTGCCACCCAGATCCGCCAAGCTGTTAATCCCGGCGTCCTTTTTGACCAGCATGCCTACCGCGTCCTGATAGTACGGCGTCGAGAAATTATATGTAAGTTTCCGATCCTCGGTAATCGTGAACGTCGCGATTACCATGTTGATATCGCCGTTGTCCAGAAGCGGGCCTCTGGTTTTAGCGGTAACCGGGGTAAACTCAACCTTTGTGTCGTCTCCGGTGAATTCCTTCGCGATAAGCTTCGCCAGTTCGATTTCCAGCCCCTCGTATTGATTTGTGTCTTTGTTTAGCAGTCCGAAGCCGGGTACGTCTTCCTTTACCCCAACTTTAAGGACGCCCGCGTTTTTGATGCTCGCGGCGGTTACGGATGATGATCCGGCGCAGCCGGAAACTGCCGTCAACATAGCCGCGGCGCATAGTACGGCTAACAATTTTCTCATAAAAACCTCCTGTTTTCCCCATAGGGATATTTCAACGGGCGCGCCGCCCGTTTTAAACGTATGTATTATCTCAAGATCTTGCTTAGAAAGCTTTTGGTACGCTCGTTTTGGGGGTTATCGAACAGCGCGTCGGGCTCTCCCTGTTCCACGAACGCGCCGTCGTCCATAAAGATTACGCGATCCGCCACCTGACGGGCAAACCCCATCTCATGTGTAACGACGACCATCGTGGTATTTTTTTCTGAAGACAGCTTTATCATGACATCCAGCACCTCCTGAACCATTTCCGGATCGAGCGCTGAAGTTGGTTCGTCGAACAGAAGGATCTTCTGCTGCGTGGCTAAGGCCCTGGCTATGGCGATACGCTGCTGCTGCCCGCCGGATAATGTCGAGGGGTAGGCGTTGGCCTTCTCCCTCAGACCTACCAGATCCAGATATTTATACGCCAGAACCCGCGCTTCCTCCCGCGATTTTTTTTGAAGCTTTATCGGTGCCAGAGTGATATTCTTAAGTACGGTCATATGGGGGTAGAGGTTAAACTGTTGAAAGACCATAGCGCAATTTACTCGCACCAATCGTGTTTTGTTCTGTTTGTTAAGAAGCTCGTTATTCAGCATAACCTGTCCGCTGTTTGGCTCCTCCAAGGCGTTGATACAGCGGATCAAGGTACTCTTTCCGGAGCCGGAGGGGCCGATTATAACAAGCTTTTCACCTTCGGCGACGGTAAGGTTTATGTTTTTCAGTACATGCAGGCTGCCAAAGTATTTTTCAACATCCGCCAGTTTAATCATGTTGCCCGCCCCCTTATTGATAAAAAAAAAGCACACCACCCATTGGCAGAGTGCGTCATCGCACAAAATATACTAATATAATATATATTATGCGAACTAATGTCAAGTGTTTACCGAATTTTTATATGCGCGTCCCTCAACTGCTGTTCGCTGACAATTCCGGGCGCGCCCATCATAATATCCTGAGCGTTGTTATTCATCGGGAACGCTATTACTTCGCGGAGATTCTCCGCGCCGGTCAACAGCATCAGCATGCGATCGATTCCGGGGGCCATTCCGGCGTGCGGCGGCGCGCCGTACTGGAATGCCT
>JAISZF010000252.1 GCA_031269415.1 Clostridiales bacterium | reverse complement strand
ACGATGAGTTCGGAACCCGAGCAGGCGTTTTCTTCCGCCTCCGTCAGATCCATCTCCGCTGATAAAGTCAATCCTTGACAACAATTCGTGATATACCCGATTGAATGCCTGTTGTACGCCTGAATGGTGTAATCCGCTATCACGGGCCTCCCCGCGTCCGCCAAGCTTAATATATGCCCCCATGATCGCGCGTAGTACCCGTCGGCGTGCGGTTCCGCATAGACATCAGAGACTCCCGCCAGTGGCAGAGCAAGGAATAATTCCGCGCCGCGGACATGACAGATATCAATAGCCACTCGCGCGGACTCAACGACTGACGGCTCCAGGATAATCCTGTCCGCCCCGCCGTTCAGCGCGGCTTCCAGTTGATCCGCGCGCGCCACCGAGACATGAATCCTCTTGCGACCGGCAGTCTGTAAACGGCGCGGCGGAGTTATCCGCTTTACCTCCAACACCCTGCGATGTTTATTTATAATCGCCTCTTCCATTTGCGTTAAAGCGCGCCGTCGGAGGTCGTTAAGGGCGGAAACCGGAAAAAACAGCTCTTCTTCCGCCTCAAAACGCTCCCACTCGATAGTAAAAGCACTGCCGCCCGTCTTGGATAAACGCCTTTTTATCTCACTCTCATTCGTTTCAACAGTTCTGGCTGGCTGTGGAACATCCGAGAACGACTTTACAGAAACCCCGTTGCAGCGCAGTTCCAAAACGGCGGGCTCGTCCGCTTTAGCGTAAAACAAACCTGTAACAACGCGCTTTCGGCTTTCCGCGATCATCGCGCGTTTGATACTGTCCTCTAAAGCCTTGTCATTTGTCTTATAAACGGGATCTCCCGGACGGATATCGCCTTTTACGCGTACAGTGAACGTATCGCCGACCTGTGCCCTTACATTAACGCCAGCCCCGCAACGCGGCTCCGTTCGCGTCCATATCTCCAGCCCGTCGCCGGGCGAAAACGGTTCGTACGCCTTAACAACGCAGATTCCCCGCCGTGAGTCATAACTAACCGTACGGCCAGCTAAAACGCCGGTATTTTTTGGAGTTTCGGCGCTTATCATATCCCTGCCCGCGTGTTCTGCGAAATATCCCGGAACAGATGATCCTCCACGGTTAAACACCTGATTCAGGCGCTTTTCAGCGCCGACGTCAACCTCGCCGCCGTCCAGAACGCGGCGGTATTCGGCGGTAACGGCGGCAGTGTATACGGCATCTTTCATGCGTCCTTCTATCTTCAGGCAATCGATTCCTGTATCGATAATCTCCTGTAGCATATCTATTGTCATGAGATCTCGCGGGCTTAATAAATATCCCTCGGCTATTGCCGAACCGTTTTCAGTTAGGGTATATGGTAACCGGCACGGCTGCGCGCACTGCCCTCTGTTGCCGCCGCGGCCGCCCAATTTGGCGCTCATCAGGCATTGGCCGGAATAGCCGACGCAAAGCGCCCCGTGAATAAATACCTCCGTTTCTATAACATTCAGCATAGTTATCTTCCTGATTTGCTCAAACGAGAGTTCCCTGCCCAGCACGGCTCTTGAAAAACCCGCCCGCGCCAAAAACCCGGCGTCCTCCGGCGTCGAGACAGTCATTTGAGTGCTGGCGTGCAGATTTATATCCGGCCACATTTCCTTCACAATACGCGTCAGACCTATATCCTGCAGTATAAACGCGTCGGCGCCCATCTCCGCGGCGGAGCGGATTAATTCAAGTACGCGCCGCAATTCAGCATTCTTGTAAAGAATATTGACCGCCGCGTAAACCTCCACGCCGCGCAAATGGCAGTAGTCTATGGCTTCCGCCATTTCAGCCTCGGTAAAGTTTACGGCGCGCTCACGGGCGCTGAACTGCCTCGCCCCCAAATACACGGCGTCCGCCCCGCTGTTAACTGCCGCTTTCAGGCTTTCTGGGCTGCCCGCCGGGGATAGGAGTTTAGGTATTTTGCTATCTGTTTTCACGAGATTCACCGGAATTATTTTACTGGACCGCCGGAGGATTTACAACAGTATTTTCTGTCCTTATCCTCGTCCGACGCGATGTAATCGGGACTCGGAGGCGCGTCGGCGCAGGTCATGAGATCGTCCGGCTTGGAGTCAAATACCTTTGCGTAAAAATCAACGGCCTCCCGGCATTCGCCGTCGAAATTGAAAAATAGATCAAACGATTGCGCCATGTTAATATTTTCCTTCTTTTGTATATAAAAAACTTTGCGTACTTAATATATCTGATGTCCAAGGCTTTGTCAATTTTTTTCCACGCCTTTCCACGCCTTGTTCTTTTCCATCAAGCACCATCGGCGGCTTTTACTCATTCTGTTTTTCAGCGGACTCAGACTCAAAATTACTCGCCAGCGTGTCAATTTTATCTTTGGGGAGAACGCTGTACTTTACTATGAACTCGGTTGGTAAGCCGTCTTTAATCATGGCTATGGCTCGCTCAACCGCTATAGTTTCTATTGCGGCTTCCGCCGCTTCAGCTTGCGCGGCGTTCGCTTTAGCGAACTTAGCCTCAGCTTCCGCTGCTTTAGCTTTAACCTCCGCAGTCTTATATAAGTTATCCATATAGTCAGGAAGCCAGCCGCTTTCCTCATAAAGCTCCTGAAAAGCCTGGGTGACCGTTTTTACAAATATACTGTCTTTCGGCTCGATTTTAAGCACGGTGTACGCCTCCTTTATTAATTTGCTGTTTACGCGCAAAAGCGTTTCAATGTAAGTCAAGCGTTTTTCAGTTCTTCCGGCCATATTCAGCGCCTTTAACACATTTTCTATTTCAACGCGCGTCAAGTCGCTTCTTAAACTCTTTAAAAAAATATTCTCCGTTTCCGGCAGACGCTTGTCGTTGACTATGATCTGCGCGGGGAAAACATCGCCTTGTATGTAGTATATCCCCTCATACGGGTTTGAGATTTTAAGCTTCCGTTCTTCCCGAAGATGTCTCAGAAGCTTGCGGGGATATTTATATTCGACGAATGTCAAAGTTATCTGGTCTATTGTCACATTTGGGGCGAACGCGTTATAAAGACCTCCATATGCGATTACTTTGTAATAGTCGTCAATTGATAGATAGTCCGGCTCCGATTTGTATTCGACAATATTATGTTTTTTAAATATCTTGCCGATATTTTTTTTGATTTC
>JAISZF010000101.1 GCA_031269415.1 Clostridiales bacterium | reverse complement strand
GGCGCGCTGACAGCGTACATGATAGCTTCCCGCAGATATGTGTAACCCCGAAGGTGCGCCGGAATCCTGAATTGTTTTATTGCTTCTGTCACCATATACTCCACGCGGACATCAACGTTCGAAATATTGGCGCCGGATATGTCAGTCTCAGCAATGGCCTCGCTTCTGACTTCCGTAAAATCAATGACATTTGAATTACTCATACAATCCTCCTAGCAGAGTGCGTTATATGGTGTCTCTTCGGATTCGGGTGTGGCGGCGACGCGCCGTTGCAGCGGCGCGTCGCCCTTGGGAATCACACCCGAACGCGATTTGACACAAATGAGAAGAAACAGGCCGCCGCGGCAAAAAGTAAAGCCGCCGCCGGTAACCCAATAAAGCCCGCGCGTATCCTCAGCAATACGTCCTCGTCTTGTACCACATCCGGAACATAAGCTAAAATACCCAGTATTGCGGCGAGGCACGCGCTGGCTAACGATTCGCCCACTTTGCCGGAAATTCCCAGCAATGCCTGCGACATACCAATTTCCGCCCCGGAACCATTGCGATTTGCCATTTCGTTCGCCCGTTCAATAATCGAGACATAGATTAGGTTAGCCGGAAAGGCGCTCGCGACGCCATAGATTACATTGCAAACCATCATATGAGTGATACCGCTGAATTGCCCCGTCGCGATTACCGCCGCGGCGCTTCCTATATATCCCGCCGTCATAAGCGTCTTCTTCTTGAAATACTTAGCCATCAACCAAATCAGCGGCTGCGCGGCGAATGAGCCCACTACCCCGACCATAATAAATGTCGGCGCGATATTCGCCCGGCCGATATTATACTTGAAGAAGTAGATGGCTCCCTGCGTCTTAAGAGCCATTGCCGCGCGGTCAAATAAAAACATCAGAATCAACAGCGTCAGGCTTCGTTCACGCAAAATCGACCAGAATGCCTTGAGAAATGATTCCTTGCGCCTTGGTATCCTCATGTCCGCGTTAAGACATAACGCGCCAAGAACCATAGCCGCCAGCGACGTCGCGGCGAAAACCAGAGCGGCTTTGGCAAAACCGGCGTTATCGTTCCCTTTACCTAACAAACCCGCGAGTTCAAGCGTAAAATATGAGGCGGCGCAGGCTCCGATAATTGAGGCGCTTATCTTGCATGTGTTAAAAAACTGCCGGTTATCATCTGTGGTAACACTATTTAAAAGGGGCATCTGCGCGATGTCGATAATACTGTGGCAGACGCTCCAGCATATGTATAAGCCAAACCTCCAAAAGATTGCCCATACGCCGCCAACCGGAGAAGAGCAAAACAGCAGCAGCGTAAACGCGCTGAGAGGCAACGCGAAAAATCCCGCGAATGCGTTTAGCTTGCGCAGACGCATTCGTCCGCTGTCCAACAGGTATCCGAGGATTGGGTCGATTACGCCATCGAATATACGCACTATTAAGAAGATTAGTCCTACGACGGCGACGGGCATCACCAATACGTCGGTGCAAAAATACATCAAATAAGACGACACGAGGATTGATACGACGGCAAATCCAAAATCTATAGCTGAAAGGCCTGAAACCGATAGAAGATTTTTTTTCACAACAAGCCCCGTTCCTGTGCGATTCTAACCGCGACGACATTATTCTTCGCGCCCAGTTTGGAATAGATCATTTGCAGCGCGGTTTTTACCGTGTTAATAGATATGTATCGGTTAGTCGCGATCTCCGCCCGTGAAAGACCATGATAGATATCCGTCAGGATTTCATGCTCACGGGTTGAAAGTTTCAGCTTATCCTCATCTTGAGTTTCATTTAACGCGTTGCAGACAAATTTATACTTTTTTCCATATATAGAAGAGAATGTTTTAACACCGTTACGGAATTCCTCCGATACACAGCTCAATTCAGTCTCGTTAATTGTTTTAAAGAGCGACGACATGTCCGCCCCTGACTCAATAAACGGCATCATAAAACCATAGGGCTCCGCAACACGAATTGCCCGTGACAGCTCGCCGGAAGCATCTTCTAAACAGCCCAGCCTGTAATACGCGACAGACCGCAGGATAGCGCTTTCGATCGAAAACAGCAGGTAGTCCCCTTCCGGTTTCTGGGCCGTATTGCCGTTGCTGATAGAAATCGCGTCCAGATTTCGGCCTTCCCGCAAAGCGAGTTTCGCTTTAATCAGCCGTTCCAGCCGCTCCATTCGAAATCCCAATCCGGATTCCCCAGTCTGCTTTCGTATCCAAAACACGACTTGCCCCTGTTCCCGCATATGCACATGAACCCAGCTTAATAACATACCGCAGCAAGCCTGTCGGTTGAAAAAATTTTTGTTTTCTCCAAGCTCTTTTAATTGTGTTATCAGCGCGGAGGTTTCGTGAGCGTCTCCCTCCAGCAGCGCGACGCGGATGAGGTAAAACACGGCCCGCGCCTCAATTTCATACTGGGCGTATTCCCCGCCCTGTATAATGGCGGCGCGCGCGAGAGCTTTAGCCCGCTCCATCTCTTTGCGATAAAAATGGTATTCGCATCCCACGAGGCAATCATATCCGCTGTAAAGCCCGTATACGGTTTGTGTTATATATTTAACAGCCTGTCTGGAGGCTTCAATTAATATTTCATAAGCGTCCGCCCTGGCGCCGACCCCGACGGGGCAAACGTACGATCCGATAGAAGACGTTTTATAAGAACCGAGCGCTCTCTGGAGTTCGCCTTTATATTTTTTGCGGTATTCGAAAGCAAGTTTAAAGTACTCATGAAATTTATACTCATGCGTTGCCGTCGCTGTGAACATGTTGATAAAACCTAATGTGTTATAATTGGAGAATATGACAACACTCGAAAAAAAAACTTCTATATTTTTGTACTCATTGATGGAGGCGTAACATTTACGCTCTGCCTCGTCTAAACGGCGCATTTCCATATAAAGGCGAGGTATTATAGTTTTTTGAACCTGCGCGGCGAGATCATCCAGTAAATCAGATTCCACAGTTGGTATTTCTTCCAGCGTTTTAAGGAAGAACTCCGCGAGATCGTAAGGCAGCATAAGCGGATAATTCAGAATAATATCCGACAGAGCGCCAAAATCCCGCAGCTTTGCGAAATAACGGAAGCTGTCTGTAAGAAGTCCGTTTTCTTTGCAATATTGCGCGGCTTCCAAGTACAGAACCCGCTTGTCGTTTTCATCAAGCACGTCCAGCTTCGCTCGCAGAAACGCGCGGAACATATCCTGCAATTCCAGAGTATTCGTTTCGGAATTGTATCGGATGAACGAGGTTATGTATAAAAAATTTTCCGCTCCCAAAAAGGACCTCGCGAATGAAATAGGGAGTCCTTCCGCCAAGCTTAACACAACTAATTTTTTTTGAATCGGTGTACCCAGTGTGTTAAAAACCTCATTTTCGAAAAAATGGCGCAAGTTGCTCCGAGTGAGACTCATTGCGTGGTAATTGTTGCCATTAACGTTGGAAAACGCGATTCGGAACATACTGAGCGCAAGCGCCCATCCGTTCGATTGGGCGTATATTTCACTAATCACATCACTGTTGATAGCCATACCGTAAAAAAATGATAACACCTCAGCGTTTGTAAATCTAAGGTCGTCTTCATCAATTACCGTACAGCTGCCATTCAACTGATACTGAGCAGGCACGCGTGTGATAATGATAACATTGCGCCCGAGGATTTTTGTAATCCGACTCAATAGTAAGATTACTTCCGAATTAGTTATGTCCGACATGTTGTCAATAACCAGAAAAAATCTATCCTCCCATAGTGCCTTAACCTCCTCCAGAATATCATTCAATACATCGTACATATCTTCACTTACAGGGAAATTCAGTTCTCGCAGCCTATCCCCAAACTCTTTACCTAGCCTTAACTCCACCGCGAAAGAAAACGTTTCCCAAAAGCGGACGCGGAGGTTGTCGTAAGAAGTTAGGATTAGCCATACGACTCGCTCAGACAGCGGTTTGAGGAACCCAAAAACCGCGGTTGACTTACCGAAACCGGCGCCGGCGCAAAGCATTACAAAATTAGACTCAGCCAGACTGTCCGCAATTTTCGCGTCGATTCGGGGCCGCGGCATATATGCGTCTTCATTAAAAACGAACGACCGTTTTTTAGTAATTTCTACTGCCCCCATATAACATACCCCTTAAAACCGCTCAGTCTAAACTATAATAAAAACGAACGACCGTTTTTTTAATA
>JAISZF010000098.1 GCA_031269415.1 Clostridiales bacterium | reverse complement strand
AGGGCTTTGGCGACAGCCTTTTGATTCTGCGAAAAGCCGCAGTCTTTCAGTATTTCGTCGAAATTTAATAAACCCCAGGTATCCAGACATACGAGTTCTGCGCCAACTGAACGGGATTTTTCGGTTGAAACAGAGCCAAGATCGATGGATACGCAATTACCGGAGTCCGACTGTGCGGCGCCGGTTTCCAAAATATCGAGTTTTTTTGAGAGTTTATTGTTGGATACAAGGCTCAGAGCCAAGTCTTCAATATATTTATCGTTGTCTTCCAATAAAGTGATTTGACCGGAGAGCTGACATTCGAGAGCATGCGCGAGTTTTTTCCATTCACGGCGCGGCAGGTCAAGGCGGCCCAAGCCCATAACAACGCGCTGCCGGGGCTGGCCGTTAACTCTTACTGATTCGACGAGTACATGCTTGATGTAGATATCCCCCGTCTTTTTGTTCCTGGTTTTGTTCTCACGAATAAACATAATTTCACCGCGCTTGGAAGGATAAAATTATTATAGCATGCGTGGCGGGAACGCGCAATGAGAGATTTTGTTTGTATATCTTGTTAGGTCACTACAAATCGACTTTGTAGATTTTACCAGTAAAAAAAGCCCGATTTCAAGCCATTTTGAAATGCTTGTTCGAGCCGAATTTTATGCTTTCCCGGCTTTTTTGATGGATGCCCGGGAAAGTCGGGTTAACAAAGAAAGCCTGAAAGCCAAATTGCTGGATCTGTACGTCAATCCGGCGTATAAGGAGAATGCCGAAAAGACAGCGGCGCTCATGCGTAAAGAGGATTGCGGCGATAAGCTGTATAGCTTTATTCTGAACAAATGAAACAAGGCTTCCGGTTTTTTGCCGGAAGCCTTGTTTTTACAACAGCCGACGATACGAGACTATCGAACAGTTGCGATAATTACTCTCTCACAGCGTCACATCAAAAATCCGCGCGCCATTCCACTCAATCCATTCCGCCCTGATATCAGATTTTTTATCCTTTCTGAAATCATATGTCATGAGATAGCCCTCGGTCACGTTTTTGCTTCTTAAGTAACCCGCTAATTGCTCATACGCTTTTTCATGGGCCGACTCGCCATACCATAATTTCAATTCTATAATAAACTGATCCAGCCCGTAATCCACAACTAGATCCATACGGCGCTGATCCGTGAGCTGACTCTCTATGTGATAAAATCCCGCTCCGTTAATCAACGGCTTGAGATATACCAAAAACAGCATCCTTCCGTGTTCCTCAATGAACGTCCTCTTGTTTTCAGAATAGATTTCCCGAAAAAGCCCCGCGAATTTCCTGAGACAGCATTCCATGTCAAAACGCCCGTTATGGATTATGTCTTCTCTATAGCCGGTTATATGGCCGCGGCTTCGGTTTTGACTATCTTTTGAAGAGAAATAATCCGTAATATAAATTTCAAAAATACGGTTTGATACAATCGCGGCACCGTCTCTATTCTTAATTATACCAAACATAGCCGCTCTTTGTATGGTCGGGTTAGATAGTATATAATTCCAATGTTTTCCAAGAATCAAAATATCATAAATTATCTCATAGATATCATGATGGCTCTCTAACGTTTTGCTGATGTCGTCGAAGAGCGTGTTCGCGCCAAGTTCTGTATTGACTTGATTAAGCAGGACTTTCGCGGCGTTCCGCGCGCCACGCGGCGTCCAATCATGTAACAGCGCGCTGTCCTCGTCAAGTATCTGACAAATTTGAGACACTAAAAACGGATATCCGCCAGTATACTCGTAAATTGCGTCAGATACCCGGGCGACGTCCATACCTGTGGCGTGATCCGCCTCATATTCGTTAAGCATACCGGCGATATCATTCGGATGAAAGGACATATCCATCAAAAACGGCGCGGCGATATTCCAAGGAGAATTCAGCGGACGGCCTTGCCGCTCGGAGGCGGAATAGACTCCTTCGCTGATAAGCTTTACCTTGAGATTTCGGATATCATAAACGCTCGCGAGGATAACGCTTTGGAACGTATCGTCCAAGCCTTCCTTACGCGACAGGAATTTATCGCGCAAAAGCCCGATAAAATGGATGAAAACTCTATTATCGCTGGTTTTATCCACCTCATCAATTAGTAGAACAACTTTTTTTCCTTGACACATTTTTGTAATGTGTTCACCCAATCGCTTAAAGTCCGACACACTCGAATCCATCCAACTGTCCGCGTAAGCCGGTTCATAACCGGCGGGCGAGCGTTTCAGCGCCATTCGGATTTTACTCATCAGGGCGTCGCAAAACACCGCCGCGTTTTCAAAACTCTCGTCGCCGAGCCCCTCAAAACTGACGCGGGCGCATATATAATTTTGAGAAATCCCGCGCGCCAAGGCGCTGAGCAGTGTTGTCTTCCCGTATTGGCGAGGGCGGTTGATGGCGAAGTATTCTCCCGCGTCCACCATCTTCCTTACCGCGTCCACCCTTCCGCTGATGTCAACCATATAATCATATGCCGGGGCGCATACCCCTGTAGTGTTAAATCGCCGCTTCCCCATTCGTACCACTCCCTTGAATCCATTATACACAATATGGTGAAAATGGAGAAGCCCGCGTCGCGTATTACCTGACTAGATCATCATTTACCTTTGTTTTAAGCGTATTCGCGATTTCGGCGATCGGCATGTCCTCAAAGTAGAAAAGGTGTATCACTGTTTTATATTTTGAGGGTAACGACTTTACAGCCTCCACCCCTTTCGATAATGATGTTTTTCAACATCCATAAATAGTCACGATCTTTTTGTTCACGCGCTCCTTTCTAACAAAAAGCCTTTCGTCCCAAGCAAGCGTTTTTCTTCTGTCGAATACCACAAGCCAGCCTTTATCGCATCCCAGCGTGTCCATATACGCGAGTGTCTGGGTCACGCCTTCAGCGTATACGTGATCGCCGTAGCGAATCTTCATCTCAATCGG
>JAISZF010000065.1 GCA_031269415.1 Clostridiales bacterium | reverse complement strand
GTGATAAACCGGGCGCCGATTTGTTCGTCAGGCAAAGTATTGTTCACCCGGTACAACTCGAATACCGCTCCGGCTAAGGGCTGCGCTGTCTCCGTACTATGCGGGGGCTTTGCGTATTTTTTGAGTATAACCGACATGTACCAGTCTATCCCTTTGAACTCATTCGTCTTATGCTGGAGATTGTCGCTCCAGCCAAATGTTATATTTATCAGCGCCGTCAGCGCAATAAACAGTGAACACAAGCCAAGCAGTCCGCGACGTTTCATTTTATGGATCATTCGGATGCACCGCGCTTCCGAATATCAGACGTGAGGCGTCTCCGGAGTAATCTTCTGCACTCGTCCACTCGAAAAGCCCTTCTTCGGACACAACCTCCATATCGACATGGATGACGTAATAAAACGCGCCTTCCGGTGATTCTTTCAATGTCACGGACTCCAGCAGATTTGAGGTACTCTCGCCCGGCGCCAGCGGTCCGCCCCAAAAAACATAGGGCGATGTATTCGCGCTGTCATCATATATCCAGGCGCTCACCGGCTGAGAACCGGACTCTCTCCATTCCGTCAGACTGATAACGCCCCCGCCTAAGTTCCACTCTATATATTTATGAAAATCCTCCTGATAATTCAAGTACCAATATTCCTCATTCCAGATACGCGGCGTATACTCGCACTCAAGGTTGGGCGTCACGTGGTAATCCTCCGGCGACGCCTTTTCTTTGGATGGATCTATTTTAACGGCCGTGTCGGAAACGTGTATATCTGTTACCAAATACCGGGAATATCCGCCGCCGGTTTCGTCCGCCCTGATATGCCACGCCGTTACGCCTGATACCGCGTCGCGGATTTCATCCGCTGTGTGTTCGGGATATTCAGCGCCTGCGGCGTCCGCGTCGGTAAATGTGATGAAAGTACCGCTATCGTCAGTAAGGTACCTATAATCGGAAAGGCTGTATGTATATTCGACGTACTCAAGATATTCCTTAAGTATCAGGCGGACATAAGCCGGCTCGCTGCCTCCGTTTCTTACAAAAATCTTTTTTTCTACAACCTCGCCTTCCGACCAATCCGCGGGCGGGTCAAAACTCTCAACCAAAAAGACCTCCAGCCCGTCAGAATGTCCGGTTATATCGCTTGTTTTATGCTGGCTGAAATCCACCAGCCCGGCATATGTGCCGACGATTAGCTCGGAAAGCATGAAGAGAGCGGCGGCAGCCACCGCGCTGATATAAGTGAACACTTTCATGGTTATGCTACAGGATCCTCTTCTTCAGGCTCCTCAGGCTCGGTTGGGTTTAGGGCGTCTGTGTAGAACTCTACGATATCAGTATGAACAGGATAGTCCGCAGCTTCGCTCTCATCATCGCCGTCGTACTCCCATTCAGCCATCTGATCAAATGAAACGGCTTCCATATCGGCGTGTATTGAATACCAGAATTCGCCTTCGGGTTTGTGAAGGAGTTTTACGGAATCCAGCAGGTTGGTTGTTGTTTCGCCAGGCCGAAGCGCTTTGCTCCAGTAAGCAAAGTTGCTGGCTGTGTCGATAATCCATACACCGGCAGCTTCTTGATCTAAGCTGCCTATATTTTCAATAAATATAAAGTTAGCGGAATCGTAGTTCCATTTTATATACGATCTGATATCGGGTTCAGCAAGGTTGAATGTAGGGATCTTTGAGGGTTCTTTTGGCCATACATAGAATGGGAAACCACATTCAGCATCATTGTGCTCCGGATGCTCGTTTTCATCCTCATACAATGGCAGCAGCGGACCCGGTTCAGCTGGCATCTCAAACTCTGTCGGAAGATACTTCATCTCTCCGGTTCCGTCTCCCTGATCTACCACCATATATTTGCCGTATTGACCATTTGGGGCATACATGTCAGTCATAACAAACCAGTCGTCATTCCATGATCCATCTGTAGGACCAAAGAAATAGCCTTCGTTTCCCTGTATATGATCTTGCGTAAACGGTTTAATAAAATATTGTTTATTAAACGGATCCGCCAGCCACGCTGCCAATACTTCATCCTCTGTATCGTAAGCCATAAGTCCTCCTTTAGATGTCGCGTGTATAAAGTTTCCAGTCTCGTCAACCATAAACCTTATAGGCTTACCACCGCTGTCCTTATAATACTGATACTTAGGCGGTTGAATTTGTAATAATTCCTTCATCGCAACCCTTACGTACATAGAGCCTTTCTCCAAGTTTGTATTCGGATTCGGATACGTGACATAGATAGCTTTAGGTAATGTCTCATTCATATCCCAATCGTTTTCAAATTCAAATCCCTCTTCCACGAGGGTGATGTCGTAGTACTCCACGCCGCGCATATCGTTTGACCTATGTTGAGTGAAATCCCTGTAAGCGTATGTTGAGCCTAAAAGAATGAGCAAAGCTAATGTCACGGCGATGGCGGTAACAATAATCCTTTTTGTTCTTGAGCTCATGTTTCTCATTTTATATGCCTCCCGTATCAATTTTAAGCACGCGTGTTCTTTGAACCGGACAACAGCGCCCGAACCGCTATGGTAAAGCCGATTACCACCAATACCATAAAAGCGGCCAAAATATAATTACTTTTTATATACGCGATTACCGCGCCAATCAAGAAATTATGATAAACAACCAGACCCAAAACATTGTCCGCGTATACCTTCTCTCTGTCTGTAAAAGAGTTGGCGACGCCTTGTGTCGTGAAAGCTCGCATACCGCTGTCTTCGTAGTTCTCGTGCGCCTTGGTAACGCGATGGGTAATAGTCGTGTTATCTGATCTTAAAAAGGTAATGTCGTCCCCGGGTTTGATTAATTCCGGGTCGACTTCGCGGATAACTATCAGCGTATCAACGGGGTAGTCGGGATACATGCTGTCAGTAAGAACTGTTAAGACACTATAGCCAAACAGCGAATACTGTTCATTGCCGCTTCTGGTGTACAGGAATACAGCCGTTACAGCCAGCGCCAGGATAAGATAGAACACAAGCTCGCTCACCCATGAGTTTTTCGATTTATTACCGGCGTCACTGGCTGGTGCCGAAGCTTCGCCCGCGACAATCGCGCGATCTTTAGAAGTCATGTTCCACACCCCTCGTATAACTTCCGCCTTGCCTTTAAGCATAAAGGCAAGGCGCTCGGATCATAATCCTGTCATACATACTTATATAAACAGGCTTGTTTTAATTGTTAACGGTCAAAGTTATTTTGACGGATAAATCTCCGGCTTTAATGGTTATAACCGTTTTACCGGCTTTAACCGCCTTTATTACGCCTTGAGCGGAGACTGTGGCAATTGCCTTTGCTGAACAAGTAAATGTCGGCTCTTCCAATGTGGTTTCAATCAGCGGCTTGAGGTTAAGCGTATTGCCTTTCTTTAAGGAAATATTAGAAGACAGACGCACATAGAGATAGCCGGGTTTTTCTTCGGGCTCGGTTCCGACGGTGCCACCCTCGACTTTCGGCACAATAATATTTTCCGCGGACGGATTGGTTAGGTTATACAATTGAGCAACCCCGGCGGCATTAACCTCGGCATTGTCGTAAATTCGAACCTCGTCAATTCGACCTTGAAATGGAGTATCCCAGTAGTTTACGCCTAAATAAAATGAACCAGCGCCGTTTGAGAAAAGGTCAAAAAAATCCGTACCCGTTGTTGCGTTCGCGCCATTTACATAAAACGCAATGTTATTAGCACTGACAACAACGACAAAATGCGTCCATTTACCCACGGTTGCTTTTGTACTGCCGTTATACCAAGGGAATTGATCATCACTGCCATTTCTAGCCATTACTACAGAATTAGCTCCTGCCAAGTCCGTTTGCGGGACTATTGACAGCCATGCTCCATTGTCGATGGCGTTTTTTGAGCCAAAAAAAGCTGGCGTGAAATTGGTAGGCGCACTTGGGTATACCCATAACGAAATCGTATAGGTGTCTGACGTTACAAGCCCAGTACCTAAATTAACACCTGTACTGCCCTTAAACGAGAATGCGTGTGTCCCACTTTTTGGCAGTGTGTTATAGCTTGCCATCCCGCCGGAAGCGCCTATAGTCACTCCTGTTACTGTAGCGGAGGTTCCGTTGCTGGGGGTTCCTCCGTCCACCGAGATCGTGTGGTTTAGATTGTTATCAAATTTCCATTCGTGCAGAGTATAGCTTCCTGGAGTCGCATAGACGGGCAACGCCAATGATGGCAGCGCCAACGCGATCGCCACACAGAACGCAATCATTCTCCGGCCCCATTTGCGTGAATCTTTCTTCATCCTCATTCTCCTCCATGCCGTATAACTTCGCGAATTAATCGTTTCGCGCATAGCTTTCGTTTACATCAAAGTATTGCTCAGAGTACAAATGTTTTCCAGTATTTTCGTTAGCAATTTTTCTGTCTTTTTGTCGTTTTTCGTGGATCTAAATCGACCTAAAGTAATAGCGGCAAAATTTCTATGAACGAGATCAGATGATCTATTAACAAAAACAAACAAGTATGTTATGCTCTATCTGCCGAGGGAACTTAACTTATGCGCATGTGGGTGAGTTATGAAATTCATGCTGAACGCGATAAAAAAAGAGCTTGCTTATGGTTACAGATGGCTGTTTATCGTACTGGCTGTAATACTTGCCAGCGCGTCTGTGGCAACGTCGGGGTTTGTTCGGGCGCCCGCGCCCAGCGAATATAATGTGGTAAAGGCGCTTGTTCTTTCAACAGACGACAGCGCGCTTACCCCGGATCCTTACATTACTGGTATGTACATAGGAATGCAGCCAGTGACGCTGAGAATTATCAGCGGCGAGTTTGAGGGCGTAACCATAGAACTCAGGAACGCCATGAGCCGCGCGTTTAATATCCACTGCGAAAAAGGAATGACCATTTTATGTAATGTACGGGGCGAGGACGGGATTTTAACAGGCGCCGACGTTTTCGGATATAGTCGGGACAGAATGGTGTATTTACTTGTAGCCGTGTTCGCGCTGCTGATAATAGTTATCGGCCGCTCCAAAGGTATATATTCTATTATTTCATTGTTTTTCACGCTGATTATCGTCTTATGTTTTCTGATACCCCGCGTTATGGCCGGCGCGGATCCTGTTTCCATAGCTATTGTTACGGCTGTTATTTCCACTGTTATCACGGTTTTTATAGTAAGCGGCGTAAACATCAAGAGTTTGGCTGCCGTCGCGGGCGTCTCCGCGGGTATCGCGGCTTCCGCTGTTACGGCGTCTGTCGCCGGGGCTTTCGGGAATTTGTCCGGTATTCATATGCCGGAGGCTCAGGAAATGATCTCCTTAACCCGTGATATTCCGCTCAATGTTCCCAAACTGCTGTACGCCGGTATTATAATCGCTTCATTGGGCGCTATAATGGACGTGGGTATGTCGGTGTCCTCGGCTGTGTTTGAGGTCTATGAGGCGAATAAGACGCTTTCCACGCGTGCTTTATTAAGAAGCGGCATGAACGTGGGGCGGGATATAATGGGCACTATGTCTAATACGCTGATTCTGGCTTTCGCGGGCAGTTCCATATCTGTGCTGATGATACTGGTAATGTATAATCTTCCTTATTTGAGGCTGATAAATCTCGATATATTGTGCGTGGAAATACTTACGGGTTTCGCGGGCAGTATCGGGCTTATCCTTACAATTCCGCTGACGGCGCTTTGCGCGTCCGTTATGTCGGTGAAGATAGGCAGTCAGGCTTAGAGCGCGTACTGGGGGTGTTCTTTGAGAAGATTTTTAGAAACAGGCGCAGGGGAACTTCCGAAAAAAGCAATTATTACGGACGATCCCATGCGTGTTAAAATGCTGGCGGCTCATTATTTGAACGACAGCCGGATAGTTAGTGAGAATCGCGGAATGACGGCATTTTCAGGTAATTACGGAGGAAAACCGTTATGCCTGATTTCAACCGGGTTCGGCGAAAGCGCGTTAGTTAATTGGTTGACGGAGGCCATAAACAGCGGTGTCCGGGAAGTGGTTTACATAGGCGAGTGCGTTGCGCTGCGCGCGGAACTTAAATTGCGTGATATTATTGTTCCCCGCGTCGCGTACGGCGAGAGCGGCGAAGAAACGCCGTCGGACAATATGCTGCGGAAGGCGTTAAGCAAGGCGGCTTTCCTGGGCATACGCGTTTATGACACCCCGGTATATACGGACGGCGACTATTGGCTTCGCAGCGATCTTGCGCTGCCGGGTTCGCCTTGCGCTGTGGATTTCGCGGCGGGCGCTCTGTTCAGATACGCCTCGCGAAACGGAGTTGAGGCGCTGGCGGCGCTTACCGTTTCGGAACACGCGCTTACGGGCGATCGCGTCGACGGCGCGGAAAGGCAGTCTCGGTTTTATAACGCGGCTAGGCTCGCTATTGAGACTTTGTAGGTTGTTCACTTTAGAACGGAGATGTTTATGAAAATTTTCAGATCCATGAAAAAAACGCTCGCCGTTATGGTCGCGTTTTTAATGATCGTGAATTTAGCGATTATTCAAGATACGAAGGTTGTGAAAGCGGCGGATCCCGTTACGCTTTCCGCTTGGAAAACAGTTACTGTCAGTCCGGGGGTCAATAGTGTAATACCGGCGACCAGCGGTGTGTTTAACGATAGTACATTATCGCTGAAAAACGGTGCCGCGATTAATCAAACCGGTAATGCGATGCCCACCACTAATGCTGATGAAGCCGGTGGAAGTTACTGGTATGGAAGTTGGGATTCGAATTTCTGGATTCTTAAACTTAAAACGACCGGATATGAAAACGTTAAACTTAATTTCAGTACATATGGTACGGCGACCAGCCCGGCAAATTGGGAAGCAAAATATTCTGTCGACGGGGGATCCACATATCAAAGCTTCAGCCCTCCCATTACATATCAACCTGACAGAGGGAATCAAGTGGGCAACGCCGTGCAAGTAAGCGTGGATCTAAGCCCGCTGGATAACTCAACTGATTTCGTGTATATTGCTCTTGCTCCGGCTGCCGGTGAAAGCGTTTCCGGAAACAATAGAGTAGGCGCTATTATTGTGACGAGTGGAGAGGCAGACGGCGCTCCTTCCACAAAAACCGCCGCTCCCACAGCCGAACCGCCTTCAGGCTCGCAATTGGAGGACGGCGCGTCAATAACCCTCTCCTCATCCACGGATGGCGCTTCTATCTACTACACGCTGGACAGTTCCACTTCCGCGTCCGCCCTGTATACCGACGCTTTCGCGCCTGATTTCGGCGAATCTGATTCGGTTACGATAAAGGCGTTCGCCGTTTCGGAAGGGTTGGAGGATAGCGACGTCGCTACGTTTGAGTACACGAAAGCGAAACCGCCTTCAGAGGAAATTATTACAATCGCCGCGGCCGCGGCCAAAGCGGTCGGCGAGACAGTAATAGTCGAAGGAATCGCCACATATTACCCGTCTACGGGAAACCTCGCGATCCAAGACGGGACTGGCGGCATAACGGTCTATTCGGCGGGTGCTAATTATTCATCGTACGTGGGTCAAAAGATACGCGTTAAAGGAAACAGGGCGGACTATAACGGATTGAAGGAATTAACGCCTGTAGCGGACGGCATTACTGTTATAGACGAAAACCCGGGAGCCGTCGCGCCAACGCTCATTTCCTTTGCCGCCTTGGCGAGCGACAGCTATCAAAGCAGGCTCGTAAAGGTGGAACAGGTTCAACTGGTTGCCATAGCCACCGGAACAGGCTTGCGTAACCATACGATAAAGTCCGGCGACACAGAGTTAACGTTGCGCTCCCCGGTACCCGAGGGTTTTAACGTTGGAGATTGGATCACAATTAATGAAGGGCTGGCTTCCAAATATACTACACCGCAGCTTATAGTTACGGACCTTACTAAAATTGTTGCCGCGGATGAGCCCGCTGAACCCGCCGTAAGAGACGGCGCGGGCAGCTTGGCTGTTTGGAACATTACCGCTCCCGCCTCCGGAACCACTGTGAATGTAGTAGCCGCTACCGATGGAGACTTAAAAGATACAGCTTTGCTGAAAGCCTTCAAAGACGGAGCGCAGGTTGACCTCGGCGCCAGCAGCGGAAGTGTTAGCTGGAGCGATTTGGCTGATTTCGTGGGTAAAGCCTGGTGGGTAACCGAGTTATCCAGCAAAGGTTTCGGCGACATTATGATTGAAGCTTCCATGCGCTCCAGTAACACAGGGCCGGGCGACTTCAAGCTGCAATACAGCACGGACGGCACAGTCTGGCTGGACGCCGTTGAAATCGATAATTTAAAACCTGGCGCGGGGTCTTGGGCAGTTCTGCCCGCCAGAACGCTGCAGGAAGGCGCGGATAATCAAGAAAAATTATACATTCGCTGGCTTTTAAATTCGGCTGTATCGGCGAACGGCGGCACGCTTCAGGGCGGCGGTACTAATCAGATAAACAACATAGTGATCTCCGGCAATTATCTTGTGGCGGAGAATCAATTATTCGCGCCTGTAACGGATTTTTCCGGCAATACACTTCCAATCGGCGGATCCATCGCCTTTACGCCGAACGAGCAGGACGCGGGCGTACAGGGCTGCAAAATAATGGTGAAAAACGGAGATCTGGAATGGGCCGAGGGCGGACAATATGTGGTTTCCGCGCTGCCCGCGACGCTTCAGGTGAAAGCGGTCGCCGAAGGAAAAACAGACAGCCGGATTCTTAAGTTCGACCTGACGCAGGCCAAGCTTTCGGTTGTTACGTCTAAACCCGGAAACGGAGCTGTTCGCGCCGGTTCCAAGGTAACGCTTACTTCAGCCGAAGGCGGCGATATCTACTATAAGTTAAACGGCGGATCCGTAACCTTATATACCGAGCCGATTACTCTGGAAGAAGAGATGTTTCCCGCGGAAATAGAGGTCTACGCGAGTAAGGCGGGTTACATAGGCAGCGATATCTTAATCTACAGCTATTCGTTAAAGAGTTCCGGCGGAGAGAGGAATTACTTCGGCCAGCTTCACTCGCACACCACTCTGTCCGACGGGGCGGGAGAGGTTGAGGAAGCTTTCGCGTGGGCTCGCGACGAGGCCGATTTGGATTTCTTCGCGGTTACGGATCATTCCAATTCATACGATAAAGCGCCTTCCACTGATAAAGCGGATACATACAATCTGGATACGTACAACGCCGACAATCCTTCGTGGGTTAGAGGGCAGCAGGCCGCGGACGACGCCCGGACATCCGATTACATTAGCGTGTTCGGTTTCGAGATGACATGGTCCGGAGGCCCCGGGCATATCAATACGTTTAATACCGGAGGCGTGGTAAGCCGTTTAAACACGGAGCTGAACAACAAATCGAACGACGCGGGGCTAAAGGCGTATTACACCTTATTAGACAGAACGCCTCAATCGATATCCATGTTCAACCACCCCGGTACCACGTTTGGTAATTTTACTAATTTCGGTTATTACAACCCTGTTACCGATGAGCGAATTAGTTTGCTTGAAGTGGGTAACGGCGAAGGCGTAATCGGAAGCGGCGGTTATTTCCCGTCTTATGAGCAGTATACCATGGCGCTGGATAAGGGCTGGCACGTCGCCCCTACCAACGATCAGGACAATCATAAAAAGGGATGGGGCACTTCCAATTCCGCTCGCGTGGTCATCTGGACAAATGATTTATCCGAGGAAGGCTTGTATAACGCGTTAAGGGAAATGCGCGTATACGCCACCGAAGTAGAGGATCTGGATATCACTTTCGTGATGAACGGTGAGCCGTTGGGCACAATATTAGACGAGGTACCTGAAACCGCCGAGTTTACCGCCGAAATTAAGAATCCGACGTCCGCGAATACGGTTAAGTCTGTATCACTGATAACAAATGGCGGCGTAGAAGTAGGCAGGCAGACGTTCAACGAAGCGAATGTCAGTTATGCTCATACGATAAGTGATCCCAGTCCCGGTTATTACTACCTGCGCGTGGTGGATCTGGTAGACGGCGCGGAGCGTTACGCCGTAACGGCGCCTGTGTGGATGGGTCAGGCGGAAGCCATAGGCATCCAGCAATTTACCAAATCTTCTGATTTACCGGTTACAACGGAAGAGCTTACGCTTACGACAGAGTTATTCAATAACGAATCTATAGGCGCGACTCTTACGTCTATTGTCTACAGCTTGTCTGACGGAACTGTTCTGGCGTCCGAATCTCCTAACGAATTAATAGCGGGAAACGGCGGCACGTTTGAACATTCCATTCCGTACACGTTCTCCGACGAGGGAGAGGTTACCGTAAGTGTGGAAGCCTCTTTGCTGTATGACGGTGAAACCAAGAAGTACTCGACAGATATGACCTTTAACGTACTGGACATTAACGACGTGGTGTTCATAGGCATAGACGGATCGCATTCCAATGAGTATGTTACCGGCAACTATAAAGACAGCATGACTAATTTCGCGACATTAGCGGCCGGATACAATATCAGAACGGTTATTCTGAGAACAAGCGAGGAATTAATCGCTGCCACAACTAATCCGCAATATAAAGCGTTGATTATCACCGCGCCCTCGCGCAGGTTAACCCCCGAGCAAGGCGGAAGCAAGGTTTATACAACTGAAGAGATAGCCGCTATCGCGGGTTTCGCTCAAGCGGGTAATCCGATTGTGGTTGCCGGTTGGAGTGATCTTTACGAGAGTTACTCTCACTCTATATCCGGTTTGGAAAACCATATGGCTGGGCAGCAGAATCAGTTGCTGGAAGCTATAGGCTCCAGCCTGCGTTTGGGTGACGACGCTTCGGCGGATCCAGTGCTAAACCCAAGTGATAACTACAGGTTATGGCCGAAGGATACGTTCAACCCGGATAATCCGTTGGCGGCGGGCATAGATCCTGAACAGGAGTACAGCGTATACGGCGGTTCCACTGTTTATGCCGTAGACGAGTCCGGCTTGCCGACCGAGACGCTGCCTTCTACCGTATCACCGCTTATCTACGGCCTTGCGACAACAGAGTCACGGGATCGCGACGGCGACGGCTTTGGCTTGCCTGATCCCGCGCAGACGCTTCCCAAGTATGACGGGGCTGTTTTGCTGAACGCCACGGAAACGGTTTCTCACGCCGCTACCTCGACTTCGTCTTTGGTTATCGTATCCGGCGGAACGTTTATGTCCAACTTCGAGGTTAAAACCGATTTGGATTACGCCGCGGAGCTGTTATACTCAAACAATAACATCGCGGTAAACTTCCTGAAATTAATCAGCGTTGTTAATGTGATACCGATTTCCGAGGCGAAAGCCAAAACTCCCGGAAACGTGGTCACAATAGAGGGCATCGCCACTTCCTCAATTAATACCCAAAACGAGGATCCCTCGGCAAATAAGGGCTTCTTTGACTGTATATACGTGCAGGACGACACGGGAGGCATTAACCTGTTCCCTGTTTCCAGCGGAGTTGTGGAAGGGCAGAAGATACGCGTAACCGGTACGGTTTCTTCCTATCAGGGAGAGATTCAGATACAGGTTACGAAAGTGGAAGTGCTTGATTCCGCTATCGAGTCGGTAGAACCTACGGAAGTTTCCACCGCGGAAGCGTCTGATCCCGCTAATACCGGCTTGCTGATAAAAACACAGGGCGTGGTGTCCGACGTTATTATGGAATCTAACGGCACAATTAATCAATTTACAATTGACGACGGTTCCGGCCCGATGATTGTTTATATTAACGGATATATAACACCCGACGAGGATTTGTCGTTCGTTGAGGAGGGAGCAGAGGTTTCCGTTATAGGTCTGGCCTCTATTGGGGAAAATTACGCGGATAGTAACATGCTGCCGCGTATTCGCGTACGGGACAGGGCGGAAATAGCTCTGGTCGAACCGGAAACAACCCCTACGCCAACCCCAACGGAAGAACCGACTCCTACGGCAGAGCCGACACCCACTGAAGAGCCGACTCCTACGGTAGAGCCTACACCCACTGAAGAACCGACCCCTTCGGTAGAGCCGACCCCAACGGAGGAACCTACTCCTACGGAGGAACCGACTCCTACAGTAGAACCGACTCCGACGGAAGAGCCAACCCCGACGGAGGAACCGACTCCTACAGAAGAGCCAACTCCAACAGAAGAGCCAACCCCGACGAAACGTCCTGTTTCATCGAGACCAAAGGTACCTCCGGCTCAGCCGCCCACCGTGCTTATGCCCACGGCGGTTCCGACTCCGACCGCTACCCCGACGGTGATTCCCGTTACTCCCGCGCCTATTGTACTGAATGGATCAACCTCCGAGGAAGACATCATCGCAATCGCGGATAGGATCGCCAAATTACTGTATGAGCCCGGCCTCTTTGTCGGCACAGGCGTGAACTCAAACGGCGAGCCTATATTCGATTTGAACCGGGACCTGGAAAAAACAGAAGCCTTGGTCATTCTCATAAGGCTATTGGGTCTGGAAAGCGCCGCTAACGCTTATACAGGCGAAAATCCGTTTACAGACACCCCGGAATGGGCGGACAGGATTGTAGCTTACGCGTATTCGATTGGCCTCGTCAAGGGTATTAATGAGGAACATACTCTATTAGGAGCGGATAAGCCGATTAGTTTTCAGCAGTTTACCGCTTTCCTCTTAAGGGCGCTGGGGTATTCCGAGGCTGAAGGCGATTTCACGTTCGACCAGGCGTTGGATAAAGCGGTGGAAATCGGTTTGTACAGCATGGCCGAAAGGGATAGAATCCTCGCTTTACCCGCTTATACGAGGGCCATCGCGGTGATCAACATGTCAGACGTGTTAATCAGACCTCTTAAGAACACAGGAGAAAGAATAGTTGATCGTCTGGTTAATGTAGGCGTTATTACCCGGGAAGACGCGGATAATCTCGTTTTAGGCATCAGTGGTGCTTATACGAGGTAATCGTAAAAGCGGGCTTTGCTTGCCGCTAGGTGTATCACGGCGTACGAAAGACCGCGGGGGAATTTTGCCCCCCGCGGTCTTTGACGGTTGTATTTATAGTGGGGGATGGAGCATGATACGGGGCAGTATAGATAAAATTGATTTGGGTACGTCTTTCTTTGAAGATATAATATCGCGCGAAAGTTTTTATGTGGATAAAAGCGGATTCATAGAGCGATTTTTAAATAATACCAACAAGGTCATTCTGATCGCCAGGCAACGAAGGTTGGGCAAATCGCTTAATATGGATATGCTGCGCTGCTTCTTAACAGATCAAAAAGACAATCGGGCGTTGTTTAGCGGATTATATGTTGAAAAGAGTCCTGTATGGCCAAAAGCGCACAGCGCGCCTGTATTTTACTTCAGTTTCAAGAATATGAGCGCGAAAAATTATAAATATAAACTCTTCAGACAAGTAGTTACGGCATTTAACCCCTATTTTATTAAAAACGCTTTATCTGAAAATGATAAATCTATATGGGACGACTATCTGAACGCCAAAGGAAACGACAGTGACGGTCTTCTTCTTCTCACTGAGCTGGTATTCAACCTTACCGGTAAAAAATCGTATATTCTGATTGATGAATATGATAAACTGCTGCGTGATAATTATCAGGCGGATGAATATGATGATGTTTTTGAGTATGTCAAATTATTTTTATCCGCGGGCCTAAAAGATAACCCTTTTATAGAAAAAGGGCTTATGGCGGGTGTTCTGCGTATATCCTATGAGGGAATGCTTAGTGATCTAAATAACGTTGTAACATACGACGTGTTTAACGATGATTTTTTTACGGACGATTACGGCTTTACGGAAGAAGAAATTGATGAAATAATGGCATTAACGCACATTGATAAGGATAAACTGAGACTGTGGTATAACGGAGTAAAAATTAATCAAAAAGCTATTTATAATGTTTATTCCGTATCTTCGTTTTTACAGACGGGAAAGTATGGGTGTTATTGGGGAAATAGCCGTTTGTTGGACATGATAGTTGATATGATGAACGATGATAGAAAAAATACATTAATGGAACTGCTCAATGGCGGACAAAAAGAGGTTATTGCCGATACGCGTATATCTTTAAAAAAGTTATGGAGGGTAAGGGATGATCGCTCTTTCTATTCTTTCCTCATCCAAGGCGGATATCTGGCGATGGATTCAATGGATTCGCAAAAGGGCACAGTTAAAATTTCCATTCCAAATAAAGAACTTATTCAGGTTTGGAGCGATTCAATCCTCTCCGCGTTTTACCCTGATGAGATTAAAATTAAGACAATGTTTGATAACGCGGACAATACCAATCTATTATCAAAAGACATAGAAAACTTTTTAAGCGACAGCATGTCTTATTATGATCTGTCCGTTCATAAAGGGGAAGACGCAAAAAAAGTGTGGGAACGCGTTTATCATATATTTATCTTAGGGATATTGTCCGCGTATTCAGGTGCCAGTTACCGAAAGCCTATATCAGAAGGCGAAGGCGGCGACGGGCGTTATGATGTCCTTTATCAGAGAGACGATGTTAATTATATTTTCGAGTTCAAAGCATGCGAGGAAGCCAGCCAAATGGAAAAACAAGCAGAGATGGCTCTGCGCCAGATCGATATAAAAAGATATGGAGCGGGACTGAAGGCGGATCAACACGTTGTAAAAGTCGGTATTTCGCTATTTGGAAAGCAATGCAAGGTCAGATGCGAGTAATTTAAAAGGACTGAGAGGCTAAAACCTCCAGTCCTTTTGATGCCCAAATTTCACCTCAAATCACAATCAGATATGTTCCACCGCCGCGCTCTCTACCGGAAGCCCTTTCACATACCGCTCCATAAATTCCGCGAAACCCGCGGCGTCACGCTCGTCGGGTTCCACGCGCAGCGCCTTGTTCCCCGCGAAAACCTTCTCATTCAGATATGAGGCCAGTGTTTCATCCGGCTTTTTATTTACCATATAAGAAGCCAGGATGGCTATGCCCCAAGCCCCTCCCTCGGCAGCCGATTCCATAACCGCGACAGGCGCCTTCAGCGCCGCCGACATAAGCCGCTGCGCCACGCCTTTGATCTTAAACAGCCCGCCGTGCCCCAGCAACTGCTCCAGCTTAACATTTTCCTCATCCGTTAGGATATTCATGCCCAACTTCAACGCGGCAATGGTTGAATACAAATGCGCGCGCATCAGATTCGCCAGTGAAAATCCGCTCTCCGGCGTGCGGATAAGCATCGGGCGGCCTTCGTCAAACCCCGTGAGCGGCTCTCCGGAATAATAGTTATACGTGAGCAGCCCGCCACAATCGGGGTCGCCTTCCAACGCTTTATTGTACAGAGCGGCGTAGAGTTCGGACTTATCGGGCGACGCGCCGAATAAGACGGCGGTTTCCCCAAAGAGTTTGACCCACGCGTCTATATCGGATGTGCAATTATTGCAATGAACCATAGCCACAGGATTACCGGCGGGGGTAGTAACCATATCAACCTCGGTATGAAGCTTGGACAGAGCCTTGTCCAGCACGACCATCGCGAAGATCGAGGTGCCGGCGGATACGCTGCCCGTAAACTCGGTAACGCTGTTTGTGGCAGCCATGCCTGTGCCGGCGTCACCCTCCGGCGGACACAGAGGGATTCCGGATTTCAACCGGCCGGATTCGTCCAATAATTTCGCGCCGTCTTCCGAAAGGCGGCCCGCGATCTCGCCCGCGGTTTGTACCTTTGGCAGTATATCGGCCAGCTTCCAGCCGAAGCCTTTATCCTGAATCAGCGAGTCGAAGATCTCAATAAACCGCTGGTCGTAATTATTGACGCCGCTGTCGATAGGGAACATACCCGACGCGTCGCCTATGCCGATAACCTTCTCGCCGGTCAGTTTCCAATGGACATAGCCGGACAGTGTAGTGATAAACGCTATGTCCTTTACATGGCTCTCTCCGTTCAATATTGCCTGATACAGATGCGCGACGCTCCAGCGGATAGGTATATTGAAATTAAAACGCTCGGTTAAGATCTTCGCGGCCTGTTCGGTGTTTGTATTGCGCCATGTGCGAAAAGGCGTAAGCAAATTGCCCGCGCTGTCGAACGCCAGGTATCCGTGCATCATGGCGGATATGCCTATCGCGCTCAAATTATCCATCGCCGCCGGGCATTCTTCCGTCAATTCCGTAAGGGCGGCCCGCAACCCTAGCCATACATCTTCCATGTGATAGGTCCAAAATCCGTTTTCCAGCCTGTTTTCCCATTCAAATCCGCCTGACGACATAGGCTTGTTATCTTTGTCAATCAATTGAGCTTTGATACGCGTGGAACCTAACTCCACTCCTAAAGAAAAAGCAGACATAATAACCTCCAAAAAAATTTTTAATACCCCTTGTATTTCGGGACAAACTGTGATTTAATAATTAGAGTTACGGGCGGTTAACTCAGTTGATAGAGTGCCATCTTGACGTGGTGGAAGTCGTGGGTTTGAGTCCCCCACCGCCCAGTTAATAAGCGTATCCAATGCGGGTACGCTTATTTAATTAGCTGCGGCTACAAGATCTTGCGGTAAATATTATTATCCGTTTTTTCCAGCCCGTTGCGGCGGATTATCCTTCTCGCGGCGGCGTTGCCGGGGGGGCATAAGATCTCCGCTTCCACCACGCCGAGTTCGCGCGCGCGATCCAGCGCCAGGCGCAGCGTTTCGGTTCCGTACCCGCTGCCTCTCTCGTCGGGGCGGATCGAGCAGGTTATGTGCCCGTCAGCGTTCAGCGTATTGCGTATGTTTACGATACCCACCAGTTTGTTATCCGGCTGCCTGAAAACAAACCAGGTTGTGGATTTGTCGCGCCGCAGCGACTCCAGCCATTCCGGGAAATCCGTGATGTTTGGGTTTATCATGCCGGCTTTCACTTTTTCACCGCGCTCGGCAAACGCGCGCTTAAACGCCTCGAAGGCGGGCTTCATCTCCGCGGAGGGCAGTATGAACTTGAGCTTTTGCATTATCGATCACCATTTTTTTATAATAATACCATCTGTCTGTCCGTATGGCAAGCTGATTGAAGGGGGAGCGGGTATGCGGGTGTTTGAAGCGGCAAGTGATTCGATCAAGCCGGTGATGAACCAGTTGTTAAAGGGAACGGCTTTTGACGGCTTTTTAGCGCGCGGAGTTGAGATCTCCGCGCTTACAAGGATTGAGATCTCAGGGGTTTTGGATAAGAACTTTTTCCCGGAAGCCGAACGCGCCGCGATAAACAGGATTTATGTCCGTTGGGATGAAATAAAGCATTTGGCTTTTTCATTGATCAGAGGAGGGAAGCCGCCCCGTTCGCTTAAAATTATTTTTGCGCTGCCGGACGAGGAAGTCACAGCCCTGCATGAAAACGCCTCCGCGCTGTTTTTGAATCTGCTCTTTGAGGAAGGGAAACTGCGATTTACAACCGCTGTAAGCCAGCGCGCCTTTTCCTTGGATAAGTCGCTGGACGCGGCGTGGGATAGCTACATAAAAGATTTTTTTTTCAAAAATAAGTGGTCTGTTAGCACTCTAAGTTAATGAGTGCTAAATTTTTCTTGACATTATTGTCCGGAGATTTTATGATTATAGGAGATTATTGATTTCAAGGAGGTTTTAACATGCAAGAGACAGGCAGTCTATCCATCAACAGTGAAAATATCCTGCCCATCATTAAGAAGTGGCTCTATTCAGACGCGGACATCTTTGTGCGGGAAATGGTTTCAAACGCCGCAGACGCCATCACCAAACTCAGGAAACTCGTGGAGATCGGGGAAGTGGATTATATCCCCAAGGATGAAACATACGCGATAGACGTTACCGTCGATAAGGAGTTAAAGACAATCACCTTTGAGGATAACGGCATCGGCATGACCGCCGATGAAATTCGTGAGTATATCACGCAGATCGCGTTTTCCGGCGCGAATGATTTCCTCAATAAATACAAGGATAAGATGGATAAAGACAATGAGATAATCGGGCATTTCGGCTTGGGGTTCTACTCGGCCTTTATGGTGGCCGACAAGGTGCAGATTGATTCACTGTCTTATGTACAAGGTTCCGAGGCGGCCAGGTGGGTCTGCGACGGCGGCGTCGAATATGAAATGACGGACAGCGACCGCACGGAACGCGGAACGCTGATAACGTTATATATAGGCGAGGACGGAAAAGATTTCCTTGAGGAATACAAACTGCGGGCCACGCTCACTAAGTACTGCAGCTTTATTCCGGTTGAAATCTATTTGGAAGCGGTCGGGAAAGAGCATGAGCATCATGAACACGATCACGACCATCATCACGACCATCATCACGACCACGTCCATGAAGGGGACTCCGACGACATCATTGATGTGGATGAAATTGAGGAGGACAACGAGCCAAAGATAGAGCAGCCTAAACCTGTGAACGACACGCGCCCCCTCTGGCTGAAGCCCGCCAATGAATGTACGGACGAGGAATACAAGAAGTTTTATCATAAGGTATTTACGGACTTTAACGACCCGCTGTTTTGGATTCACCTGAACATGGATTATCCTTTTCGGCTGAAGGGCATACTCTACTTTCCGAAACTGAAGCACGAGCTGGAATATATCGAGGGTCAGGTTAAACTCTATAACAACCAGGTTTTTATCGCGGATAATATCAAAGAGGTCATCCCGGAATTCCTTCTGCTGCTCAAGGGCTGCGTAGACTGCCCGGATCTCCCGTTG
>JAISZF010000027.1 GCA_031269415.1 Clostridiales bacterium | reverse complement strand
AAACGTAAACAGATTATCCCCGGCGATGATCATCACATCGTCGTCAATATTCTCATGCTCATTTACATACCCGATATCGCCGATAGCGCCTAATCTGCGCCCCTCTTCGACAGTGCCGTCGTCCAGAACCTTTATGGGTACGCCGGAGCGCGCCGTCGCCGCCCAATCGTTGAACTGAGCCGCGAATTTATGGTTGCTGATTACAATAATTTCATCAATATCCGGTACAGTATTAATTTGTTCCACGATATAATCTATTATGGCTTTCCCCTGGATTTTCAACAGCGCTTTAGGTTTGTCCAAGGTTAAGGGGTAAAGCCTTGTTGCGTAACCCGCGACTAAAATAATGGCTTTCATCTGCAAATTCCCCGATCTCTTTTTTTATAAACTCCGAAAAATAATCAGGTGTCAGCGCCCAAAACGTCATTTGATTGTATTTTTCCAAAAAGCCTGTATTACCCAAAAATGTAAAACCCGCGGCGTGAAGGAGCTGATGTTTCAAACGAAAACGCCTGTTGGCGCGTAAGTCGCCGTATTTAGGGTCGCCCAGAATTGGCAGCCCCAAGGCTTTTAACTGTGCCCTTATCTGATGGGCACGGCCAGTAATAAGTTTAACGCCCAGCAAGGATACGCCGTCACCCCATCCGACAGGCGCGTATTCCGTTATTATTTCTTTTGAACCTTCAAAAGGCTTCTCTTTCACAATGGATTCGTTGCTGCCGGAATCCTTATATATATGGCCGATAATACGCTCCGGACTCGTAACCGTGCCCAATACCGCCGCTAAATAGAGTTTTTCCGCCCTATCCGCGGCCAGCGCGCCGTTGATCGCCCGCACAGCCGCGGGGTGCTTGCCGCAGACTACTATTCCGCTGGTATTGCGATCCAAGCGGTTGCTCGGCGCGGGCGTGAACGTTTGCGGCAACGCGGATTGGCGGCTTAGATACGCGGCCAACATGCCCGCGAGACTGTCGTCCGGACCCGGTCTATCAGAATGGACCAGCATGCCCGCGGGTTTGTTAACGATAAGTATATCCTCGTCCTCAAAAACAATATCCAATTCACCGTCCGGCGCGGAGATTTGCCTTACCGAGGTAAATGACGATATGGTTTCGTCCGACAGATAGAGAACTATAACGTCGCCTTCGCGCAGGATCTCACCGCCCGCCGCGCGGCCGCCGTTCAGCTTTATTCGCTTCTTTCTCAGCATTTTATAAATAAACCCGGGAGGGGCAGCGTTCATATACTTGATCAGATACTTATCCAAGCGCCGATCGGCCTCGCCCCGGCTTATGGCTATTTCACGCATCCGGCTCCTGCTTGAGCCAGATCAGGTACGCGTTCATGAACTGATCGATATTACCGTCCATAACAGCCTGTATATTGCCGCTTTCGGCATTGGTACGGTGATCCTTCGCCATGCTGTACGGATGGAACACATAGGAGCGTATCTGGCTGCCCCAGGCGATATCCTTGATCTCACCGCGGATATTCTGAAGCTTCTCCAGTTGCTCCTGCTGCTTTAGCGCGTTCAGTTTCGCCATCAGCATCTTCATGGCGCGGTCGCGGTTCTTGAACTGACTGCGCTCGTTCTGGCAGGCCACTACCACGCCAGTGGGCACATGAGTGATGCGTATGGCCGACTCCGTTTTATTAACGTGCTGGCCGCCCGCGCCGCTGGATCGGTATGTGTCTATCTGCAAATCGTCCGGGTTTATTTCCATTTTAAAGTCGTCCGGCAGTTCGGGCATTACGTCGCATGAGGCGAACGATGTATGCCGTCTGCCCGAAGCGTCAAACGGGGATATGCGAACCAGTCGGTGAACGCCCTTTTCGCTTCGCATATATCCGTAGGCGTTCTCGCCGTCTATCTGAAAGGTAACAGACTTAGTCCCGGCTTCCTCACCGGGCAGAATATCCAGCACCTCAAACCCGTACCCATGCTTCTCAGCCCAGTGACTGTACATGCGCAGCAGCATGCTCACCCAGTCGCACGCCTCCGTGCCGCCCGCGCCGGAATGCAGCGTAATTATCGCGTTCGAGCGGTCGTATTCGCCGTCCAGAAGCGTGGCGATACGCAGATCTTCATATGACTGTATAAACGCGTCAGCCAGTTTCCGGGCCTCGGACACAACGCTTTCGTCGTCCTCCTCTATGCCCAGTTGAGCCAGTGTATACGCGTCCTCGTAATCGGAACGCAGTCTCTCGAATTTGTCTACCTTTGTTTGCAGCGACTTTATCCGCTGCTGAATACTCCGCGTTTCCTCTTGATTATTCCACATGTCCGGCGAGGCGGACTGTTCGGTCAGTTCCTCAACCTTTGACTTGGCGCCCGCCACGTCAAAGTGAATCCCCCATTTCGACGAGCTTCTTTTCATAAGCTCCCAAGCTTAATAATAATTCTTCCAACGCTAACATCTTATCATCCTTCTCATTTTATACGGCTCGGCTGCCTTTTACGGGCGGCTGCCTTTTCACACCGCCTGCCGGCGGCTCAATCTTCTTCTTCAAATTATCCTGATGCTTGCCCGCGGCCAATTCAGTCGCCAACTGTTTTTGCAGATCCGGCGTTTTGCCGTGGCAGAGCTTATATTTCATTCCGCTGCCGCATGGGCAGGGATCATTGCGCCCTATCTTCAAGCCCTTTTTCTTAACGGGTTCCTTTGCGACGCTCTCATCCATATTGGTGAACATTTCCTTCGCGACCGGCTCGGGTTCAGTCGGGGCCGCGACCTTTCGGGCGTTAAAGAGCCACTTTACCGTATCGTTCTGTATATTATTGCTGACTTCCTCAAACATATCGAAACTGATAAATTTATACTCTACCAGAGGATCCCGCTGGGCGTAAGAACGCAGCGTTATGCCCTGGCGCATCTGATCCATGTCGTCTATGTGATCCATCCACTTCTGGTCAATAACGCGCAATAAAATGACGCGTTCGAGCTGCCGCATTTCTTCAGGGGTAAACTCTGTTTCTTTGTCTTCGTATACCTTTAAGGCGCGTTCATAAAGATCGTTTTTTACACTCTCTTTGGTGGCGGATTCCAATTCTTCCTTTGGCAGCACAAGCGCGGGCTTATGGAACAATGGCATCAGGCTTTCGTTAAGGCCCAACAGATCCCAGTCTTCCGCGTGTTCATGTTCGCCGGCGTATAAATCGACCGCCCGGTCTATAACGCCTTTCAGCATAGACATGATGTTATCCCGCAGATCCTGCCCGGTAAGCACTTTGATACGTTCGCCGTAGATTATTTCGCGCTGTTCGTTCATTACCTGGTCATATTCCAGCAAATGCTTGCGGATGGCAAAATTGTTGCCCTCCACCTTCTTCTGCGCGTTCTCTATTGCCCTGCTGAGCATTTTATGCTCGATGTTGTCGTCTTCCTCCATGCCCAGGGCGTTTACGACCTTTATTACGCGGTCCGAACCGAACAGGCGCATTAAGTCATCCTCCAGGGATATATAGAAGCGCGACTCGCCGGGGTCGCCCTGCCGCCCGGAACGGCCTCGAAGCTGGTTATCTATACGGCGCGACTCATGGCGCTCCGTACCGATGATCTTAAGGCCGCCCAGTTCCTGAACGCCGTCTTCCAGCTTAATATCGGTGCCGCGGCCGGCCATGTTAGTGGCTATAGTGACCGCGTTCTTCTGGCCGGCTTTGGCGATAATCTCCGCCTCGCGCGCGTGGTACTTGGCGTTCAGAACCTCCGGCACAATGCCCTCCCTGCGCAGCAGTTGAGCCAGCAGTTCGGATTTATCTATCGTTATTGTGCCCACCAGTACCGGTTGTCCTCTTTCGTGGCTCTCTTTAATATCTTTGATGACCGCGCGGAATTTAGCCGCCTCGGTTTTATACACCAAATCGGAGTGATCCTTTCTGACAACAGGCATATTCGTCGGCACGGATACGACGTCCATACCGTAAATCTGACGGAATTCCCCTTCCTCGGTAAGCGCTGTTCCTGTCATGCCGGCTTTCTTGGTGTATCTGTTAAAGAAGTTCTGAAAGGTAATTGTAGCCAGGGTTTTGCTCTCCCTGTTGACCTTGACGTTTTCCTTGGCCTCAATGGCCTGGTGCAGGCCGTCCGAATAACGCCTCCCATGCATTAAGCGGCCGGTGAATTCATCTACAATGATTATCTCGTTTTCTTGAACGACATAATCCTTATCCCGGTGCATATTATAATTGGCTTTCAGGGCGTTGTTGATATGATGCTGCAATTCCAGGTTTTCCGCGTCCGAGAGATTGTCTATGGCGAAGAAATGCTCCGCCTGATTCACGCCCTCTTGTGTAAGCGACACCGTCTTGGCTTTCTCATCCACGACGAAATCGCCTTCTTCCACCAGCTCCGCGCGGGTTATCGGGTTCAAAGCTTCCGTTTCATTGACAATACGGCCCTTCTTCAGGCGTTTGACAAAACTGTCCGCCACTTTGTACAATTGAGTGGACTTCCCGCTGCTGCCGGAGATAATAAGCGGCGTACGCGCCTCGTCGATCAAAATAGAGTCCGCCTCGTCTATGATGGCGAAATGCAGACCGCGCTGAACCATATCCTTTTCCTGAACCACCATATTGTCGCGCAGGTAGTCAAACCCCAGCTCGTTGTTAGTGGCGTACGTGATATCACATTTGTATTGCTCCTGCCGTTCCGGGCCTTCCATATCATGCAGTATAACGCCGACAGTCAGCCCGAGGGCCTTGTATACCTGCCCCATCCATTCCGAGTCGCGTTTAGCCAGGTAGTCGTTAACCGTAACCAGATGAGCGCCTTTGCCCTCCAAGGCGTTCAAATACATCGGGAGCGTGGCGACCAGAGTTTTGCCCTCACCTGTACGCATCTCGGATATACGGCCCTGGTGGAGTATGATGCCGCCCATAAGCTGCACGCGGTAATGCCTTTGCCCCAGCGTGCGTTTCGCGGCCTCGCGCACTACGGCGAACGCCTCCGGAAGCAAATCGTCTAACGTAGCCTCATCCTCGCTCAGCCGCCGCCTGAATTCATCGGTCTTTGCCGCCAGTTCATCGTCCGACAGCTCCTCCATCTCCGGCTCCAGAGCCTCGATCTGATCGACCGTCGGAATAACGCGTTTTATCTCACGTTCGCTGTAATTTCCGAATATCTTCTCAAGTATGCTCATTTCACACCTCTTGTAAAAAAGCCCAGCCATAGCCGGGCTATCACATAATAAGTCTTAATCGCCAAACGAAATACCCAGCATTTTAGCCACGTTTACCAGTTCACCGTCGGGATCGACCTGTTTATTCGAGCCGATTACGTTCTCCAGACTGACATAAGTCATCTGAGCGTCTTTTAGGCAGACCATGTTGCCGAACTTGCCCTCGATGATCAGATTCGCGGCCGCCACCCCGTAACGAACCGACAGCACGCGGTCAAAAGCCGACGTGTCGCCGCCGCGCTGAATATGCCCCAGAGCGCAGCTCCTTATCTCATGCTCCACATGCTTTTCCAAGTCAGTGGCTATCTTGGCGGCTATACCCCCGTAACGGATGGGGTCGGGGCTGTCGTCCACCATTTTGCTGACCACTGCCTCTCCTCCGGCCTCCTTGGCGCCTTCGGTGACCACTATAATAGTAAAATACTTGCCGCGCGCGTCGCGCTCCTTTATCTTTTCGACAACCTTTTCCAATCGGTACGGGATCTCCGGAATCAAGATAACATCAGCGGAGCCGGCTATACCGGACTGCAGGGCTATCCAGCCCGCGGAGCGCCCCATGACCTCTACGACCATTACCCTGTGATGGCTTTCTGTGGTAGTGTGCAAACGGCCTAAATTTTCGGTGACAATATTTACCGCGGAATCGAACCCGAAAGTCTGATCCGTACTGCCCAGATCATTGTCAATCGTTTTCGGCACGCCGATTACATTTACACCCTTACGGGCGAAATCCCGCGCGCTGGTCAAAGTGCCGTCGCCGCCCAACACGACCAATACGTCCACGCCTTCTTTCCTCATGTTCGCGATCGCGGTGTCGGAAACGTCCTTTTTTACCATCACGCCGTTTTCTTCAACCGTATAGTCAAATAAGTTGTCTCTGTTGGAACTGTAGAGAATAGTGCCGCCCTTATGGAGGATACCGGTTGTGGTTTCCATGTTAAGCGGTACAAAGTCGTTGTGGTATAAACCGCGGTAACCGAATTTATATCCAATCAGTTCACAATCAAATTTGCGCAGACAGGCCCGTGTCAATGCGTAAATAACGGCGTTTAGGCCAGGAGCGTCTCCGCCGCCGGTTAAGACGGCGATCTTTGTCTTTGCCATGCAAAAGCCTCCACATTTATGTCTTGTTCCATTATTATGCTATTATACAGGAATGCGTGTTCTTTGTACAGATGAACAGTAAAAAATGTCGACAAGCTTTCTCTATTATTTCCGGAAGATTCTGATAATATTAAAAAAAAGACAGAAAATAGGCCACGGATGAAAATATTCCATTTTAACATATTTAACATATTTAACATATTGACAATACAGAACTTATAGTATATACTGTATATATAGTTATTAGAGGGGAGACCGCTATGAAAATCATCGTGTCTAACCGTTCCGGCGTTCCGATATACGAGCAGATAAAAGGACAAGTTAAGGAAGCGATTTTTTCCGGCGAATTGAAAGAGGACGAATTGCTGCCCTCAGTCCGCCAGCTTGCGCGGGACTTGAAGATCAGCGTCATTACGACCAACCGCGCTTACGGCGATCTGGAGCGGGATGGCTTTGTTGTGAATCTGCGGGGCAAGGGCTGCTATGTACTGCCGCGAAACAACGAGCTAGCGCATGAGAACGTTCTTCATAAGATCGAGAGCGGGCTAAGCGCGGCAATATCCGCCGCGAAAGCCAACGGCGTATCTAAGGATGAAATAATCGAACGGTTAAACCTGCTATGGGAGGGTGACTATGAATAACCTTTTGGAAGTCCGCGGGCTTCACAAGAAATATCCCGCGTTTATGCTGAGCGACGTGACTTTTGATGTGCCCGACGGTTATACCACAACGCCAAATAACAGGGTTGTCAGTAAATCAGACGCGAGCGTGCGCGAAATGGAAATACGCTTCAACCGGACAGAAAAACCGCCTGTTATGTCGTAATAACAGGCGATTTTATTTATTTAGAGGGCACGCCCAAAACCCGGAAGATGATGTCCGAAAATGTATCCTTTATTTTATCCAGATCAGGCGCGGGCAGGGCGGCGAAGCTCTCTGATACCCCGGTCAGGCCCTGTAGGATAAACACGGCCGTTTCTTTGGGATATTCACAGTTCCACGAACCGTCGGCATTCCCTTCCTCAACGAGCGAGGTGAGAAGCGGCATGACAGAAGCGGACATTTTCTGCTTCCAGTACTCGACAACCGCACGGTCTAGGGTTAATGCAACCTTTCTGCCGTTGAGCGATTCAAAGACGGGGGGCGTATTGAATATAATTTTGAGCCGTTCCAATGTTGTACCGTTGGATGAATTCAATAGAACCCGCGCCTCTTGCAGGCACTCGTCCGCGATTTGGTCGATCACCGCGTAGAGTATGTCCGCCTTTGAGTTGAAGTAGTGGTAGACAAGCCCGGACGCGACATTCATCCTTTTAGATATATCGGCGACCTGTGTTTTGTCAAATCCGTTTTTAAAAAACATTTCCCGCGCGGTGTCAATGATTTCTTGCCGCCGTTCCTTTACAGGTTTCGTTATTCGCGCCATCTTCGTGACTCCCTTTCATAAGAGCATACTTTAAGCGTAAGCACAGTATAGCAGTATGATTGAATTCGGTCAACATCCTACTATAAGTATACCCTGGCATACTTATAAAATATCAGGGAAAACTACTAAAGATTTCCCTGATACTTTTTTGCGGAGGCCTGCGATATGACACTGAGAAAATTCCTGGCGGCTGTTATGGTTTTTATACTTATTTTTTTATCCATTCCCCCCGATACGATCGCCAATTATCAGTACCCCGTCTCCGACCTCAGTATCACTGATTATTCTAACCGGACATCCATGTCTTACACCTTAAACCTCAAGTGGACCCGCCCTCTTCCGTCCAACAGGATGGAAGGCGGCCAAAATGTCACTCAATCTCCGACCGAGCGGGCCTCTGGCTATGAGGTCTATTATCGCAACGCCATGATCTGACAACCGCACTTTGAACTAAGTTTCCTTCGATAATCATTGCATGATTGTTTCATGGGCGCAATGTGAAGATGTGAGCAAGGATCGCACAGACCGCCCAGGGACAGAAATGGCGGTATTCGCTTCGCGACTCGTTGATCGATGGCTGATCGTCCGTTTTTGTGACTGGTTTCGACATCACCGCTTCTATGCTCCCTCCATCATGAGAGTCTCTCGAAGCGGTTTTGAGCTTTCGTCTCTCATATCTTCTGACTGCCCCAACCGGATTGTGGCCGTTCGACAGCTCTCTCGATGATGCGCCGTCATTATTCGCGCTGATCACTCATATCCGACTCCCGTCCAAGCCAGCATGATGCAACACGATTGTCGCGATCTCTCAGAGCGAGCGTCCAACCCTCGAATGAAGATCCTTCGACGATCATGAAATCGTCGGCTCCAAATTGCGCGTTGCTGATTAGATGTTTGACACATTCAGAATGATTGCCATCAACATTCAGTTGCCTCTTCAACAGCACCTCCGGGGGAATTGGCGCTCCAACGTCAATCCGGTTTCTGATGACTCAGAAAAAGCGAATGCTCTCATTTCCT